>NZ_DLNT01000031.1:0-21024 GCF_002477055.1 Clostridium sp. UBA7503 | reverse complement strand
CCAGTTCCGCCACTCCAGCATTTGTGTCATCACCTTTCAGCGACAATATTTATTATATGGTATATTATTAACTATGTCAACAGTATTTGTATAGTTTTTTATATTTTTTATTTGTTTCTTATTCACTTGTTATATTTCAATTTAACTGACATTAAAATAAATAAGAGTGCTTAAAAAGCACTCTTTAATCCTTTCGGTATAAAGCTTAATTATATCCTTTTCTGCTATATCCTCTACCTTTTCCACCATCTTGGTGTTTTTTAAGATCTTGAAATCTTTCTTCACTATCTTTTAAGAATTTTGACATCCTGTCTTCAAAACTTCCTGAACTTGTAGTTTTAGATTTTTCCTTTTCCCAATCTATATCTACGGGTTTAAAAGATTTTTTTGGTGTACCAGCTTGCTTTATGGATAAGCTCATCTTACCATTATCATCTACAGAAATGACTTTAACTTTAACTACATCATTTTCTTTTAAATGATCATGTACATTCTTAACAAATACATCAGATACTTCCGATATATGAACTAAGCCTGTTTTCCCTTCCACTTCAACAAATGCACCAAAGTTTGTGATATTAACTACTTTACCTTCTATAATGCTTCCAGCCTTTAAGGTCATATTGAAAAGACCCTCCTTAAATTTATAATTTAAATTTATATATACTATAACCAATAATAATTAGTGATAGTAATTTTCACTTTACTTACTGTCTACTACAGGAGATTCTCCTTCTTTAATTAACCCAAGTTTTTCCCTTGCAAGTTTTTCTATATACCGACTATCTTGTGATAGTTTAATCTCATCCTGTAACTTTTGATTCTTTTCTTGTGCTGCTTGTAACTCCGAAGTATAGTTATCAATATCTTTATGTTGTCTAAACATTATTATTTGTTGATTTATAAATGTAAAGCCTACGTAAAGAGCTATAAGTAAAAGACCTATCTTTTTTATGCTGAATTTCTTCATATCGATTTTCCTTCCTTATTACAAATAGTAACATGTCATAGGTTTTATTTTCAAGTAGTCAAATTAACCTATAGATATATTGTAATTTGAATTTTTATTTTCTTCAACCCTTAATATTATAAATTTTATTTTTTTTTTGTTATTTTGCTGAAAATAATTCTTATAGGATACAATATATAATAAAATATTACTCTAAAAAACGTTAATATGGCATTTAATATGCTTCCGTATGCTAATATAAATATGTTACTAAGCAGTTTAAAATATATAAATAATCCAATTAAATTATATACAAATACATTAAAACTCATGTAAGCATAGTTTGTATACATCATAAAAATAAATACTATAATACCAGTTAGTATCCAAAATAGAATATCCTGTATTGCTGTTATTATGGTTCCTGGCTCTTCAAGACCTCTTATTACTCTATATACATCAAAGAAAATACCAACTAGCATTCCACTAAGTAAGGAGAATATAAACAATGCTATTTGCCTACCCATATCAAATATCATAACTCAATCACCTAAATATTTTAGAAATAATACTATTTCGCTTCTTAGGTCTCTTTTCTTCACTTGTATATACTACATAAGATATTTTTCCCGTTATTACTACATCTCCATTTTGAACATCTAGCTTGGTCATCTTTAACTCTTCCCCTCTGATATCCATATCTCCCAACACAGTTATTATAAGTATCTGTTCATCATTGAAGCTTAATATTTCTAAAACTCCATCTAAAGTCATCTTTTTTCTATTTTCTAACGCAATAAAACTCTTTTTATTTTCTAACGACATATCTTTATTTGGTTCCATAATATCCCCCTTAAACCTAAAAACATATTAGCTTTCTATAAAGATATATTCATTAAAAAATATTTTATGCTACTATTTACTCCTTATCCTCTTCTCCACTGATTATTTCATACATATTCTTAGCATCTTCTTTATTAACATGATTGGCAATATTTACAATCCTTGCTTTTAATAATTGATTTGCAAATTGAATTTCTATTATATCATCTTCTTTTATAGTAGTACTTGGTTTTACTACTTTTCCATTTATGGATACTCTACCATTTTCACATACATCTTTAGCAACAGTTCTTCTTTTAATTATTCTAGAAACCTTTAAATATTTATCTAATCTCATAGTTGCCTCCTTAAATTATATAAAAATTTTAATGAAATCATACTTTATCCTGTATCCCTTTGAATAGAAGAAAAAACCCAGAACATTTCTAGGCTTTTTCAAGTAATTATTTATTTACTATGTCTTTAAATTCTTTTCCAACTTTGAAAACTGGAACTTTAGATGCTGGTATTTGTATTTCTTCTTTTGTTCTTGGATTTCTTCCTACTCTAGCAGCTCTTTCTCTAGTTTCAAAAGTACCAAATCCAACTAGTTGAACTTTCTCTCCACCTTCAAGAGACTCTTCAACACTCTCTATAAATGCCTTTAATACCGCCTCGTTATCTTTTTTTGTTAGTCCTGACTTTTCAGCCATTTTTGCTATTAATTCTGATTTGTTCACAATAGTACCTCCTTAATGTTAATTTTACGTAATTAATGTTTTAATTACATAAAATAATACTTACAATATTCTTACAAATTACCTAGAATCCTTCTTTTTTTTGAAAAAATTTATCTTTTAGTTGATAAATTATACTTTTTAGATTCACTCCAAAGGGTTTCCATTTCTTCTAATGTCATTTCCTTCATGTCAATACCCTTTTTAATGCCAGATTCCTCAATAAATTGGAAGCGTTTTATAAATTTATCTATAGTATAATTTACTGCAAATTCTGGGTCAATGTCAAGAAGTCTTGCAATATTTACTGTGGCAAAGATTAAATCTCCTACCTCTTCCTGTATTTTTGACACATCTGAATTTTTATATACATCTTTTATCTCTTGTAATTCTTCCAAAACTTTCTCCATAGCTGGTTCTACATCATCCCAGTCAAATCCCACCTTACCAGCCTTTTTTTGAACCTTTTCTGCTCTAATAAGTCCAGGCATACAACGTGGAATATGTTTTAATTCATCGGTATAGCTAGTAAAGCTCTTTTCTTTAACTTTAATTTCATCCCAATTCTCCAATATTTCATCTGTATCTTTAACTCTTACATCTGAAAATATATGTGGATGCCTACTTATCATTTTTTCAGTTATAGCTGCTACTACATCATTTATATTGAAATAACCCTCCTCCTTACCAATTTGAGCGTGGAATATTACTTGAAAAAGTACATCTCCTAACTCCTCAATAAGTTTATTATCGTCCATTTCGTCTATAGCTTCAATAACTTCATAACATTCCTCAATTAAACCTCTTTTTAAAGATTCATGAGTTTGTTCTAAGTCCCACATACATCCATTTTCACTCCTAAGAGTACACATCACATTAATTAAATCTTTAAAATCTTTAGGACCTTCAAGATCTTTAGGAATATATATGGAAGTTAAATAATCAATATCCTCTTGTCTATCTAAATCATATAGTTTAATTTTTCTTATACTTTCTTCTCCCTGTATGCCTGCTGCTCTTACAAAGTATATATCACTATCATCACTATAATATTCACATAGAGCTAACTTCACTTCAGAAGCAATAAATTTATTATATACCTGGGTTATTATTACTCCTAATCTCTTATCCATAACCTGTTCCATTATATCAAAGGCATCTATTATTTTTACCCCTTCAATGGGATCAATCCTTAAGCTCTCTATAACTGCATCTACAAAGCTTACTGATGGCATTAATCTAGCCTCTATTCCATTCTCCTTGCAGAGTTCTAATAATATAGTTACAGACTTTTCTGCAACGAGGGGATGACCTGGAACTGCATACACTAAGTCTCCTTCTTGCTGATGAATTTTTATAAGATCATCTGCAATTGCCTTATATATATGATCAAAATTATTATATTTTTCATAAAAGTTATCATAGGTATTAAACTTTACACCCATAGATTCTAAGTATTTAACATTAGGGTGTTTTTCTGTTCTAAAGTATATATTTTTATTACTTTTCAAAATTTCTAGTACACCTATGGTTAAAGCATCTTTAGAACCAGGTCCTAAACCAACCACTGTAATCATTTGAATCTACTCCTCTTTTAGTTTTTAGTGAGCTTCCCCTTTATATCTTCAATGGTAAATATTCTAAATATAATCGACAGTATTCCAAATATTACTATACCAAGGAGAATAGCTATTAAGCAAGATATTCCATTACTCTGTGTATAATTATAGACATTATTATATATAAAAACAACAGATATTATCATAATTAATGACGCAAATAAAGGTTTTATAACTACTTCATATAGGTTTATCTTTACTTTGAGCAGTTTTTTAACCTCTTTTAAGTTTAAAATGCTAGTTACTGCATAGCCAACTATACTTCCAATTATTGCTCCATATATATTAAATCTAGAGTTACTTACTAAAACATAGGTAATGATTACCTTAAATACACACCCTATGGCAAGATAATATACCGGTTTCATATATCTACCACAACTTTGTAAAAGTGATGTGGTAGTCTGTGTTATTATAATTAATGGTATTGATAAAGATAATAATTTAAGTATTTCATGACCTGCTACATCTCCCATAAACACTAATCCCATAATAGGTTTTGAAAGATAAAACAACCCTAATGCGCTTGGAATGCCTATTACAAAAGATAACTTAAATACCATGTTCACCCTTCTGTATAATTCCTTTTGATTATGCATAGAATATACCTCTGATATTATAGGTACTAAAGCTGAACATAGAGCAATAGAAAGTGCCAGTGGGATATTTTGAAGAGTCATAGCCTTACCTGTAAATTGACCATATAATATGGCGCTATCTTGAATAGTATAACCTGCTAACAAGAGTCTTTGAGGTACTATTATAGAGTCAATTAAAGCCATAATCGTTCCAACTGCAGCTCCTACGGATATAGGAAATGCAGCTTGTACTAAGTTTGACAGTATTTTATTACTCCTTTTCACCTTTAATTTATAAGACTTTGATCTAACAAATAAATATTTGATTACCAAGTAAATACTTCCCAGTAATCCTCCAGCTACCGTTCCAAATGCCGCTCCTGCTGCTGCATATTCAATTCCTTTAGGAAGTAATAAATATGCACATATCACGCCAAAAACTACCCTACCTATCTGTTCTACAATTTGAGATATTGCAGTATTATTCATATTCTGAAGCCCTTGGAAATATCCTTTAAATGTACACATAATACATACAAATATAGGTGCTAAGGATATAATCATAAAGGATTGATACGACTTATTATCCCACCTTAAGATATTTATAATATTATTCCCAAAGTACAACATTAAAAATGATATTATTACCCCAAGTGGAATCATTATTTTAAGAGTATCCTTAAGTACTTGTTTAACAGCATTGGTATCGTTGCGCACATTATACTCTGATATTAGTTTTGACATAGCAATCGGTACTCCTGATGCTATTGCTACAAAAGTCATATATATAGGGTATGACATCTGATAATATCCCATCCCTTGGTCACCAATTAATCCTTGTATTGGTATTCTAAAAAACAAACCTAAAAATCGTGCAAAAATAGTAGCTATTCCTAAAATCATAGTTCCTTTTAAAAGCGATTGTTTTTTCATACTTCCTCCTAAAAATACTTTGTATAGTTAATAAGTATTTTGATGAGAAACATTTTATTACTTAATGCATATAATATATACCTAATATCAATTAACTTTAACTTCTCTAACAATAAAAAAGCTGCCATAAGATGTGATTAATATCAATCCTATGGCAATAATTATATATTATACTCTTTATTTAATTTTATCTTATAGATATTTATACTTTTTAGCATTTACTGTTCCATTTGTTTTCCTAAGAATGAAGCTGCTGTTTCAGCAAGCTTTAACTCTAGTTCTCCAAACTTCACATTTTCTTTTGAAGCGATGATTACTGTACCTACGGTATCTCCCTCTGCAATTATTGGTGCTACAACTTGTGTTGTATATTCGTCTGATGACTCTCCATCACATATAGGTATTAGACCCTGAGAATTTTTATCTAGAAGAGTAGCCTTACGCATTTCCATAATTTTATCTACTTCATTACTAATCTTTTTATCCAAATAATCTTTCTTTGTCCCACCACTTACAGATATGATCGAGTCTTTATCACAGATTATAACTATATTACCAATAGTTTGATGTAACGCCTCACTATATTCCTTAGAAAACTCACTCAATTCTTCTATTGGTGAATATTTTTTTAATATAACTCCCCCTTCTCTATCTGTAAATATTTCCAGTGGATCCCCTTCTCTAATTCTTAATGTCCTTCTAATTTCTTTTGGTATTACAACACGACCCAAGTCATCTATTCTTCTTACTATTCCTGTAGCTTTCATTAAATATCCTCCTTATTTATGTAAATAGTATTAATGCTATTATTATCCTTCTTAACGCAAATTTTATACATCCTAGAAATTTTTTCATTAATAAAAAATAAAAAGAGATTAATGTCAAATATAACATCAATCTCTTTTTACCAATTATTAACTTAGTTTATCTTCATATAATTTTATTTTTGCTTCTTCTTGCCAAGCAGTTACTTTTTCTACCCACACATTATATTTATTTTGTTCTAGTAGAACATCCTTAATCGCTCCTTTAACATCTTTTAAAGGCTTAACAGGATACTCTTCTTTATCTAAGCACTTTATAACATGAAATCCAAATTGAGTTGATATAGGAGCCTTAGTATATTCCCCTTTCTTAAGACTTATAGCTGCCATTAAGAAAGTTTTATCATACTGATTGCTAGTATATTCAATCCAATCTAAGTCTCCACCTTTATCCTTTGTAGCATCTGTACCTTTTTCAGTAGCAAGCTTAGCAAAATCTTCACCTTTATCTAATCTTGCAATTATGTCTTTAGCTTCTTCTTCTGTCTTAACTAGTATGTGCGCTGGCCTAACTTTATTAGGACTTTCAGTATATGAATTTGGATTACTATCATAGTAAGTCTTTATTTCATCATCTGTAACGGTAACATCCTTAACTACCTCTTCATATACAGCATTAGATATTACTGCTGGTTTTAATTCTTCTAAGAAGCTTTCTTCTGTAACCCCAGCTGTTTTAAGAGCACTTTGATACTCTTCATCAGTTTTAAAGGATTTCTTTATCTCATCAAGTTTCTCTTTAGCCTTAGTCTGAACTTCTTCATCAGAAGGCACTACTCCAAGCTTTTCACCATTATTTTTTATAACAATATCATTAACCATAGTATCTAGTATACTTAATCTTTGCTTCTTTATATATTCCATAGCCTCTGAATTTTCTTTGTAATTTTCTCCATACTGAGCCTTTACTTGCTCATAAACCGCACTTAACCTACTGTCTACTTCTCCTAAGGTTATCTTTTCTTTATAAACCTTAGCAACTACTGTCTTATTAATACCTGCTTCTGTTTTTTCTATCATTCCACACCCCACTGCTGAAAGCATTAGTGTAGACGCCATTAGACCAGCTAAAATCTTCTTTAATTTTATCAATTTATTATCCTCCATTCGGTTTTTTTAGTTATTATTGCTATTCAATTTTACCATAAAAATACTATTAAATAAATAGTAGCTAAATCTATTTACTCATTGTTGATAAATCCTTAATAATATTTATAAGTATATCCAATAGATCTTTTTTATTAATATCCTTACCCTTATACACTAGAACTGGAACATCTCCCATTTTAAATGTGATTTGTCTCTTATAGTTATCTAGTATGTATTTTACCATTTCAGAAGTTAAGTATGACTTGTCTTTAAAGGTTATCTGTACTTGAATCCCTGTATCCTTTATCTCTAAAATCCCAATTTCTCTAGCAATTGCCTTTAAATACGCTATATTCATTAAATTATAAACACTGTCTGGAATATTAGAGTATCTATCTTCAATCTCCTCAATAACATCTAACATATGCTCATAAGATTCAATAGATGCAATCTTTTTATATACTTGAATTTTTTGAGTTTCATCCTGTATATAGTTACTAGGAATATATGCATCAATTTTCATATCTACTGTAGTTTCAATAGGTTCCTTGTCTACTTCACCTTTTACAATACTTACAGCATCTTCAAGCATTCTGCAATATAAGTCATATCCAACAGCAGACATATGACCACATTGAGCTGCTCCCATTATATTTCCTGCACCTCTTATTTCTAAATCTCTCATAGCTATCTTTAATCCTGATCCTAATTCTGTAAAGTCTTTTATTGCCTTTAATCTTTTTTCTGCAATCTCTGTTAAAATCTTATCCTTAGTATAAGTAAAGTAAGCATATGCTATTCTATTGGTTCTTCCTACTCTTCCTCTTAATTGATATAGTTGAGATAATCCCATCTTATCCGCATTTGCTATTATCATAGTATTTGCATTCTGAATGTCTATACCAGTCTCTACTATAGTTGTACTTAAAAGTATATCGTATTTTTTATCTACAAAATCTATAATTACCTTTTCCAATTCTCTTTCGGTCATCTGACCATGACCTATAGCAACTCTAGCTTCCGGGACCAACTTTTGTAAATATGTTGCCATATCACTTATGGTTTCAACCCTATTATATACAAAAAACACTTGTCCTCCCCTGTTCATTTCCCTAATTATTGCATCTCTTATAAGTTGATCATTAAATTCTACAACATAAGTTTGAATAGGATATCTTTCTTCAGGAGGAGTTTCTATTATACTTATATCCCTTACTCCTGTTAAAGACATGTGTAGAGTTCTAGGAATAGGAGTAGCACTTAAAGTTAATACATCTATGTTTTTCTTTATTTCCTTAATCTTTTCCTTGTGACTAACCCCAAATCTTTGCTCTTCGTCTACAATTAATAAACCTAAATCCTTAAATACCACACTCTTTTGAAGCAACTTATGAGTACCTACTATAATATCTAAATTTCCTTCTCTTAGAGCATTTAAAGTTTCTTTAACTTGAGATGCAGTTCTAAATCTACTAATCATTCCTATTTTAATAGGAAAATCTGAAAATCTTTTTAACATATTTTTATAGTGTTGCTCTGCTAGTATTGTGGTGGGTACTAATATAGCGACCTGTTTTCCATCCATAACACACTTAAAGGCAGCTCTAAGAGCAACCTCTGTTTTCCCATATCCAACATCTCCACAAAGAAGCCTATCCATAGGTTTATCACTTTCCATATCTTTTTTAATATCTTCAATCGCAGTTAACTGATCCGGTGTTTCCTCATATGGAAATTCTCCTTCAAACTGACTTTGCCAAGGGGTGTCCTTGGCATATTTATGCCCTTTTAAAGTATTTCTGATAGCATAAAGCTTAACCAAATCTTCAGCAATATCTTCAACAGATTTTTTTACTTTACTTCTAGCCTTTGCCCATTCACTTCCACCTAATTTATTTATTTTGGGTGATTTACCTTCACTGCCAATATATTTTTGTACTAAATCTAATTGCTCTACAGGGACATATAAAGTATCTCCTGAATTATATTCTAAAACCAAATAATCTTTTTTATTTCCCTGTACATCTAATTGATTAATACCTTTATATACACCAACCCCATGGTTCACATGTACTACATAATCACCAAGCTTTAAATCAGTAAAGCTTTTTATTTTTCCTGCACCTTTTTTTATAGTTCTTCTTGTGGCTTTCCTCTTAGATTGACCGAAAACCTCGGAGTCTGATATAACGCATACCTTTAAATCAGGATACTCAAATCCTTTAATAGAGCTTCCAAAGGTGACCACTACTTCCCCTTGCTGAATGCTAGAAACTAAATCTTTATAAGTAGCTTCTATCCCTCTATCTCTTAAAGTATCAATTAATCTTTCCCCCCTTGTTCTTGTACCAGATAAAATTAAAGTTCTATATCCTTTTTTCTTTTTCTCTATTATATCTTCAATAAGCATGTCTAACTGTCCATGATAATCATGAATTGTAATCTGAGAAAATGCTACTAAATTTCTTGGTTTTAATGCATTAGAAGAAGTTGCTAAACTCTGTAAAGTTATAGTTTTACTCCCTTCTAAAATTTCTCCAATCATTTCTTTAGGTATTAGTAATTCTCCTTGTTTTGGTAAAATATTACCTCTACTTAGAAAATTTTCATAATTCTCTTCAAATTCAAAGTATACACTATCCAACTTACCCATAGCCCTATTTACATCATCCACTACAATTAAACTATCCTTAAAGTAGTCTAAAAATGTAGTTTTATTTTTATAAAAATAAGGAATATAGCTATCAATAGTTTCAAAAGTCCAAGTTTCCTCTAGACTCTCCAAATTTGTCTTAACCGTAGAATTTATTCTTTCTAAAGCATCCTTATCTTTAGATTTATTAAATCTTGATATAGCTCCATCTAATTCCTTTCTAATTTCTTCTTTTGCAAGATTTATAACCTCTTCTGTAAGAATTATCTCTTTAGCTGGAAATATTTCTACTTTATCTACTTTATCTATACTTCTTTGATTGTCTTTATTAAAAGTTCTTATGGAATCAACTTCATCATCAAAAAGCTCAATCCTAAATGGCATGCTATTAATAGGAGGATAAACATCTATAATCCCCCCTCTAACTGAAAATTGACCTATGTTTTCTACAACACTACACCTTTCGTAACCACATTGTACAAGTTTTTCGCTTAATTCTTTTATGTCTATCATACTTTCTAAAGAAATTTCAAATGAAAACTTCTTGAATAGCTCTACAGGAGCATAGGATGCTGCTAAAGCTTCTATAGAGGTTACAACAATACATTTTTCCTCATGAAGAATCTTATTTAATACTTTCAGTCTCTCCCATCTTAAGTCCCCTGATACAGCTTCTACATTGTAAAAAGTTACCTCCCTCGTAGGAAAATAATATACATCATTACAATAAAAGCTAAGATCTTCATATATGTTTTTAGCTTCCATGTCATTATGAGTTAGCACTAGCATACTTTTTTCTATATCTTCATAAACACCATATAGCAAGTAGCTCTTACCAGATTCCGAAAGTCCATGTATGCCTAATGGATACTTTTCCTCATTTATATATCTCTTTATATCTCTATATTGACTACTTAACTTTAAAGGTGTCATTACTCCTTTTAGTCTCAAAATATCACCTCTTAAACTATTTACTACTTTCCTGCATTAAAAGAATTAAATTTATTCATAGCTTGATTAATTCCTTCATTTATGATCACTGATACTGCATCCACTGCTGCCTCAAAAGATTTTTCAATAATCTCTCTATCTTCATTAGAGAATCTTCCTGTAACAAACTCAACTAAATCATAGGTTGGCTCTCCAATTCCAACTTTAATCCTTGAAAAACTATCAGTACCTAAATGAGAAATTATATTCTTAATACCATTGTGACCTCCTGCACTTCCTTTTCCCTTTATTCTAACTCTTCCAATTTCTAGACTAATATCATCGTATATAACTATGATATTTTCTACTGGTATTTTATAAAAGTCTATTATACTTCTAACGCTTTCTCCACTTAAATTCATATAAGTTTGAGGTTTTAAAAATATAACCTTTTCATTGGCTATACTACTCTCACCGTATACTCCTTTAAATTTTGTCCTATTTATACTAAAGTTATACTTTTTTTCACACATATCAACTACATCAAATCCTACATTATGTCTTGTTTTATCATACCTATTTCCCGGATTTCCTAATCCCACAACCAAATACATAATTACCTCCAATATATTCCATAACATAATATCTCTTAACATAAAAATAATCTTCTTTGACTATTATACTAGAAGTTTTACCTAAAATAAAATAAAAGTAGCATCCCTAAATGCTACTTTTTATATATTACTCTGAAATCTTTATTTTAAAGTCAACATAATCACCATTTTTGAATACTTTATATTTTATTGTCTCTCCACTTTTAAATTTACTCATTATAGAATTTATGTCACTGACAGTATTAACTTTTATACCATTCACCTCAACAATTATATCTGTCGGTCTAATTCCAGCTTCATAAGCTAAACCATTTCTTGTAACTTCTTTTGCATATACTCCATCAATACCATTTTCACTTTGGGAAATAGCCTCTTCCCCATAAACTCCCATATGATTAATAAGGGAATCTTGCTTATCTAAAATTCCATAGGTAATAGGTTCTAGATCCTCTGCAGAAATATAAAAACTATTTTTTAAAAATTCATTGTGGTATGTCATAGTAGTATTATTTACTCCTATAAGTTCTCCATCCAAGTTACATAAAGCTGCTCCGGTATTGATAAACTTAGGAATAACCGAAGTCTTTATCATTCTTAAAGACTCAGCTACTTTAGTTTCTCTATTTTTGAATACTATATTTTCTCTAGTATTTAACACAGTACTTACTTCTATATTCTCATTAAAAGATTTACCCAAAGGATTTCCTACACTAATAATTCTATCGCCCTTTTCAATCTTAGTAGAATTTTTAGCTATAGTCATAGGTTGTAATGCTTCACCATTTATTTTAATCATAGCAATATCATAAATACTATCAAATCCTATTATAGATGCATTATATACAATGTCATTATGTAACTTCACTTTAACACTGGTTGCATCCTCAATACCTAAATAGCTAGTTATAACATATTGTCCATTCTCTATGACAACGCCTACTCCTACATTTGTTTCTTTTATACACTTATCATCTGCAATAACCTTAATAACTGAAACAACAGATTGGGCTGCTTTGTGAGCAGCTGATTGAAGCTTTGAATTAGTGGTATTAACTTCTTCGTCTTTATTATTACCTTGAACATAATAATTTTCATTTTCAGTATTTACCACTAAAGCTGTAACAGCCCCACCTAAGGAGGCTACAAATAAGCAAAATATAGTAATTGCAACAATTTTACCTTTACGTCTTTTCTTAATTTTGTTAAAGGTTATTTTTGCTTTAACATCCTTATAATCATCATTAAAATTGCTCATAATAGCCCCCTTTCTCTTAGCTCCTTAAGATTATTACATACTCTTCTTTGCTAATTGTAAAGTAAATATAAATTCAACTCCATTTTCTTTATTACATGCCCATATTTCTTCATCATGTAGGCTAACAATCTTTTTAACTATAGAGAGTCCTAATCCTGTACTCACTTTTTGTGTTCTTGATTTATCAACTTTATAGAATCTTTCCCAGATATGTTTAATATCTTCTTCATCTATATTAGACCCCTCATTAAAAATTGATATATTAGCCTTCTTACCTTTTTTTCTGCAGGATATTTGTATCAATCCATCTTCTTTTCCATATTTAATAGCATTATCTAAAAGATTAGTTACAACTTGTGTTATTTTATCTCCATCTGTAAGTACCCATAGTTCACTACCTTCAAAAAATACCTGTACATCCAAATTTTTATTTCTTATTCTATTTTCATTTCTCAATATACATATTCTCACTATTTCATTAATATCTACAGGTACCTTCTCTAGCTTATAAGTACCCGATTCCACTGCTGATAAATCAAGTAAATCATTTATGAGTCTTGTTAATCTTTGTATTTCTTCATAGGCTATATTTAGATAATACTTATGTTTTTCATCAGGAACTACTCCATCTAAAATTCCACCTATAAATCCTTTTATAGATGTCATTGGAGACCTTAACTCATGAGAAACATTTGAAATGAACTCTTTTCTATTTTGTTCTACCTTTTGTAGCGAGTCTGCCATCACATTGAATGCATTTGCAAACTCCTCCATTTCATCATCAGAATGAATTTCAACTCTTTTATCTACATCTCCTTGAGCTATTTTTCTTGCAACACCACTCATTTCTGATAGAGGATTAACTATCATCTTTTGAGAAAAATAATAAATTACGATACAAGAAGCAATTACAGCGAAAACTGCTGATAACCAAATAATTTGATAAACATTAGAAAGTGATTTATCTAAAATATCTGTTGATACACTAAATAAAGTGGCTCCCATAGATTGGCCTTTAGTATCTTTTACAACTTTCATCATAACGTATATTTTCTCATCCATATAAACTCCATACTCATTAAAAGCATCTATATAATCACTATTATTTATATTTTCCAAATCATCATGAAAAATCTGTTTTCCTATAAGTGGAGTATATTTAATGTTAGTAACTGAATAAACATATCCATTACTATCTACAAGAACTATATCATCATTTATATATGTTGATATAAACTTAATCTTTGTAGTTAATTCTTTATATGATAATGCCCCAGTTAAATATTTTGTTGCAATACCTTCAATTATATCTGCCTGTCTAGTAAGATCTCTTTGTCTCGTCTTTATAAAATAATCTTGAAACCAAAAGGAAAGAAATGCAGCTAAAATAGTAAAACTTACTGTAATTATAATGGTGTAAGTAACAACCATTTTAGAAAATAAGCTATTTTTCACCATCTATTTCACCTCAAATTTATATCCAACTCCCCAAACAGTTTCTAACTGCCAGTTATCTCCTCCTGCTACTTTTTCTCTTAATCTCTTCACATGAACATCTACAGTTCTTGAATCTCCTGGATAATCATATCCCCATACTTCACAAAGTAGTTGTTCTCTTGTAAATACTCTATTTTTATTACTTGCTAAGAAGTGTAATAATTCAAACTCTTTAGGTGGCATTTTAATTTCCTGTCCCATGTATGTTACATTATATGAATTTATATCTATAACTAAATTATCAAAGGTTAATGTTTCTTTACTATCACCCTCTGCAGTATATCTTCTTAGAACAGCCTTAACTCTAGCCATAAGTTCCTTAGGTTCAAACGGTTTTACTATATAATCATCTGCTCCAAGCTCAAGTCCTAAAACTTTATCAAAAGTTTCTCCTTTCGCAGTTATCATTATAACTGGTGTTTCGCTATCCCTTCTTATCCACTTTAGCACATCTATGCCATCCAGATATGGTAACATAACATCTAAAAGCACTAAATCAGGTTTATAACTAGTAAATGCTTCTTGAGCCTCTCTTCCATCATTGGCCACCTTAACATGGTATCCCGAATTCTCCAAATACATCTTTATTACTTCACATATATTTTTATCATCATCAACAACTAATATCTTTCCTAAATTACCTTCCATTGATATCCCTCCTAAATACTTAAGATATTTTATTTAATTTACGAATATAATTTCTACATAATATCTTTTATAATATTATATAACAATAACTTTAAGTCCAAGTATTTTCTCATTAAAATTAATATTTTTAACAAAATATTTATAAAGTTATGGTTAAAACACTACTTTTTATACTAAAAATAGGGGAAGAAAAACTTCCTCCCCTAAATAAAACTAAATTACTGTACAAACTTATTATGAATACACATAATGTTTAATATTATTCATCAAAAAGCTTGCTTACAGAAACTTCTTCATATATTCTTCTAATAGCTTCTGCAAATAACGGTGCTATAGATAATATTTTTATCTTATCAAGCATTTTTTCTTGTGGTAGATGAATACTATCAAGCATAACTAGTTCTTTTATCACCGACGCTTCTAGTCTTTCTATGGCTGGACCAGAAAGTACAGCATGTGAACAACAAGCATATACTTCAGTAGCACCCATTTTAACTAAAGCATTAGCACCATTACAAATAGTTCCAGCTGTGTCTATCATATCATCTATTAGTATAACCTTTTTACCTTTTACTTCACCGATTATATTCATAACTTCAGCTACATTAGCCTTTGGTCTTCTCTTATCTATAATAGCTATTGGAGCGTTTAATTTATCAGCAAACTTTCTTGCTCTTGTAACACTACCAAGATCTGGTGAAACTACAACTACATCATCACAATCTTTAAATCCTTTTTCTATAAAGTAATCACTTAGTATTGGTGAACCCACTAAATTATCAACTGGAATATTGAAATATCCTTGTATTTGAGCTGCATGTAAGTCCATAGTTAAAACTCTATCTGCTCCTGCTGCTGTAATTAAATCAGCAACTAATTTTGCTGTAATTGGATCTCTTGCCTTTGCCTTTCTGTCTTGACGTGCATATCCATAGTAAGGAATAACCGCCGTTATTCTTCCTGCTGATGCTCTCTTAAGTGCATCAATCATAATTAAAAGTTCCATTAAATTATTGTTTACTGGGGCACTAGTTGGCTGTATAACAAATACGTCCAGCCCTCTAACAGTTTCTCCAATATTTACTGCAATCTCCCCATCACTAAAAGTAGTAACCTGGCTTTCTCCAACAGAAAGTCCTAAGCGGTTTGCAATATCAGCAGCTAATTCTGGATACGAGTTTCCTGCAAAGATTTTAATGTTTCTTCCATGGCTTATCATTTATGTAGTCCTCCTAAAATTTTTATTTATTTTTATCATATACCCAGTTCTCTTTATTTATTTGCCTAGCTCTTGCTATAGCTAAAGAGCCCTCTGGTATTTTCTCAGTTATTGTTGATCCAGCTGCAATATAAGTATTATCTTCTACCTCAACTGGTGATACTAAGTTAGTATTACATCCTATAAATACATTATTTCCAATTGTAGTTTTGTATTTCGCTTTTCCATCATAATTTACTACAACAGTTCCACACCCAAAATTACATTTTTCTCCTACCTCTGCATCTCCTATGTAAGTTAAGTGAGATACCTTAGTTCCGTCACCTATTGATGATTTCTTAATTTCAACAAAATCACCTATCCTTGCATTATCACCTATCGTTGTTTCCGGTCTTATATACGCGAAAGGTCCAACCGTAGTATTATTTCCAATCTTACTGTTTAATACTACAGAATTTTCTACAGTTACATCATCACCAATTATACTATTAGTTATTCTGTTATTTGAGTATAATACACAATTTTCACCAACTACTGTAGTTCCTTCTATGATATTCCCTGGATATACAACTGTATCTTGACCTATAATTACATCACACTCTATATAGGTGCTTCTAGGATCCTTAATTATAACACCATTATCCATATGGTTTCTATTTATTCTGCTTCTCATTATATCATTAGCAACAGAAAGCTCTACCTTTGAATTTACTGCTGTAATTTCTTCTACATCAACAGAAATAGCCCCAACTTTCTTACCTTCGCTTTTTAGTATCTCTATTACATCTGTTAAGTAGTACTCACCTTGATTATTATTATTATTAAGCTTACCTAAAGTATTTAATAATGTATCTATATCAAAACAATACATACCTGAGTTAATTTCATTAACTTTTACTTCTTCTTCATTACAATCCTTAAACTCTACAATTTTCTCTACTTCTCCTTGAGGATCTCTAATTATTCTTCCATACTTTACAGGATCACTCATTATAGATGTCAATATTGTAGCACTACATTTTTGTTCTTCATGATACTTAGTAAGTTTTGTAACTGTTTCTTCTGTTATTAGAGGCCCATCTCCAACAAATATAGCTACTGAGCCTTTTTTACCTTTTAAAAATTCTTCTGCACACATTACTGCATGCCCAGTGCCTAATTGTTCTTCTTGAACTGAGTAGAAAATATTTCTACTTTCAGTGCCCTTTCTAACTTTATCAGCACCTTTTCCAATAACCACACTTACTTCTTCTACCCCTGACTTTCTTATATTATCTATAACATGATTTATCATTTCTTTTCCACAAACTTTGTGTAGAACCTTAGGAGTATTAGATTTCATTCTTTTACCTTCACCAGCAGCAAGGATTATAGCACATTTATACAATTCATACACCTCTTCATTTAAAATGTAATTAGTCTTTCATGATAAATTATTCTACAATAATTTAAAACTAATATTTATTAAAATTTTAATATTAATCTATCATATTTATCATTTTTATATACTACTTCTATACTATTATATTGAAACTGTTACACTTTTTCAACCAAAGTATATTTTTTACATGAAAATATATATTAACGATATACTATTAACGATACACAAAATAAAAAGGAGTGCTACGCTCCTTTTTATAATTAGACTATTTCATCTTCTACTTGCTCTTCATTTTTTACCTTTTCATACTCGTCAAGTATAGATTTTTGAATTTTCTCTCTTGTTTCTGTATTAATTGGGTGAGCTATATCCTTAAACTCTCCATCAGGAGTTCTTCTACTAGGCATAGCTATAAAATTACCACTTTGACCCTCAATTATCTTGATGTCATGAACCACGAACTCATTATCTAAAGTTATAGATACTATAGCTTTCATTTTTCCTTCTGTGGTAATTTTTCTAATTCTAACGTCTGTAATTATCATGAAATTCCACCTCCAAGATGTGCTTTCATGTATTATTCTACTAATGCATTGTAAATCCTTCTATTTGTCGAAACATTTTCCATATTTTTTGTAACTTATTCGTTTTTTTCACTAGATGGACTAACAATTGCAATTCCATCTTCTCCAATGCCATAAAAGTTTACTAATGAAATATAATCATCTACGAGCTTATCCTTAACTTCTACATTATCTATTAAAAAACCACTACCTAATAATTCACTATCAAATTCACTTAAAAGTTCTTTAATTCCCTTTGCAGTTCCTCCACCTCTCATAAAGTCATCTACAAATACACATCTGCTACTTCTCTTCATAGACTTTGTTGATAATGTCATAGTTTGAAGTCTATTGCTTGAACCAGAAGCGTAATTTATACTTACTGTAGTGCCTTCTGTATACTTAGTATCATGACGTACTGTAACAAGCTGAACTCCTAATTGTTTTGCAACCTCATAACCTAATGGAATACCTTTAGTTTCTATTGTAACTACATAATCCACATTCATATCTTTAAATTTACTAGCTAATATTATTGCTGAATTTTGAATAATACTTGGATTATATGCTATATCTGTTATATATAGAAAATTACCAGGAACAACTCTAGATTGCTGTCTTAGAGCTTCACATAAATCTTCTAAAAACTGTTTTCTATCTTCATTTGATTTTTCATTTATAAATCTTATTCCACCTGCAGCACCTGCTACTGTTTCTATCTTTCCCATGGATAAACCTTCTATCACTTCTCTAACTATAACTATATCTTCGCTAATAGTAGATTTTGCTGCATTAAATTTCTCTGTAAATAAATTCAAAGTTATAACCTTATTAGGACTTTCTGTTAAAACTTTTGTTATGCCAATAACCCTTTGGTTTCTATTAAATTTATGCTTAATTTTCTCCATACAAACTATACCTTTCCGAATTTTATCTTTATTTTCACCTTTATTATTCACCTTTATTCTATATGTTTTATTACTATATTACAATTACTTTTTTTATTTTCTTTAATATACTATTTAAAATAATATAAACTCATCTTATATGTTAATAACGTATTAATTAGGGATAAATACCCTCATTGTAAATAAAAGGGCTACTTCAAAATAAAGATTAAATAAATCTTCATTTTGAAATAGCCTTTATTTTAGTGTTATTTTATAATATCTATCAGCTACATACCACTATTTTCGAAGTCAAAGGATTCCTTTTAGTAAATTCATTAGCTTCTTGTATATTTCTAGCTTTAAATAAAAGTTTGCCTCCACTCTTATTTAAAACTCCACCACAAAGCATGTATTTCTGACCACCTATCTCTTTATCATCTTCTAAAAAATTTATACCTTCAAGTCCTTGCCCATCAGCCTTATACTTTAACTCAATGAATAAATCTTTGTTTCCCATTCTTTAACCCCCATATCTGTTCTCATATTTATATGATATCGAACATATGTTCAATTGTCAATATTATTTTTATTTTATTATTAAAAATTATTATCAATGACTTTTAATTCACTACATATCTCTTTATCTTTAAATATGTATATTCAAAAACAAATAAAATATAACTATTATTTTACATATAACATTGATAATATATCTCCTTTGACTTATACTGAAAACGTATAATACTACTAAGAGATTACTTGTGGGGTGATTTTATGTTTATTAAAAACTATGAACCTATGAATGAAAACTTATGGCAAGGAAGAATAGACAGTGACGATAATTTTGATACTTTTAGATGGCATCAATGGATAACACCTCTTGATCTTAGAAGAGATGATCTTGAATCTCTTGATGGATTAAATTTTGCACTTTTAGGCTTTTGCTGCCATGAAGGTGTTAAAAAGAATAAAGGTCGTATAGGTGCCATGAATGGTCCTATATCCATCAGAAAAGAGCTTTCAAATCTACCTTGTACTTTTAATCAATCGGTAAAAATTTTTGATGCTGGAGATATCATAGTTGAGGACATTTCTCTTGCTGAAGGGCAAAAGCTTTTAAGCCACTGCGTGTCTAAGTTACTAGATTTAAATATTTTTCCTATAGTTCTAGGAGGAGGACATGAGACAGCCTTTGGAAACTATAATGGGGCTCTATCTCATCTTGATAAAATATCTTCTAAACCTCGAATCGGAATTATAAATTTTGATGCTCATTTCGATCTTAGACCATATAATAACGAGGGAAGTTCTGGAACTATGTTTAAACAAATTTCTGATATTTGTCAAGATAAAAATATGGATTTCTCCTATTTCTGTATTGGCATACAACAACACAGCAATACAGTGGACCTATTTAAAACCGCTAAAAAATTAGGTGTTCAATACACCCTTGCTAAAGACATCCTATATAGTGATGGTTGGCAACTTTTAAGAGAATTAAATACCTTTATGAGAAGCCAAGATTATATATATGTAACTATTTGCTCAGATGTATTTTCTGCCTCTTTTGCACCAGGGGTTAGTTCTACACAAACCTTAGGTTTAAACCCTGAGATAGTTATAAAACTACTTAAACATATTTTAAAATCAAATAGGGTTATAACCTTTGATATATGTGAAGTTGCCCCTAGATTTGATAAGGATAATATTACTTCTAATTTGGCTGGAGTAATCATATTCTCCATTGTTAATACTCTTTGCAAATTACAAAACTTACAACACAACTTTTTAACGTAATTACATAATAAAAGGGGCTTTCGCAA
>NZ_DLNT01000044.1:0-3584 GCF_002477055.1 Clostridium sp. UBA7503 | reverse complement strand
ACCATTGAGTTACACCCGCATATATTTAATTTAAAATGGTCGGGGTGACAGGGATTGAACCTGCGACCTCATGGTCCCAAACCACGCGCGCTCCCATCTGCGCCACACCCCGATATATCTTAATCAGTGCCGTTTGATAATAACCTTAACGACAAAATTTATTATACAGACTTCCCTTTAATTAGTCAACACCTTTTTTGAAGTTTTTAATTAAATTTTGACAGTTTTTATTGTAAATTCTCTTCAAATCCTTATTTGCCTTCTTTTCTCTTATATACCTTAAGAATACTAATTACATATATTGTTACTACTAAATTCTCTGCCCATATTAAAATAAACTTAAATAAAACTAACAAATTATGTAACTTAATACTTAACACAAGGAAGAAATTTAAATAGTTCCCTATGTAAAAATAAATATATTTATACATGGAACTATTTAAATATATAACAAGTTGAATTATTATATGTAAACTATAAATATTTTTTCATCTCTTCTGTTAACTTAGATAATGCATTTCCCCTATGACTTATAGCATTTTTCACTTTAGAAGGTACTTCATTAAATGTAGCCTTTAGTTCTGGCACGTAGAATAAAGGATCATATCCAAATCCTTCACACTCTTTGTACTCCTCTAATATTAAACCTTCTACTTCACCTTGAACTTTGATAATATCTTTATCATTGACTATCAAAACCATAGCACATATAAATTTTGCTTTTCGTTCATTAAAATGCACACCTTCTAACTCTCTTATTAACTTTTTATTATTTTCCACTGAATTTCCATGTTCACCACTATATCTAGCAGAATATATTCCTGGGGCCCCATTTAATACTTCTACTGATAATCCCGAATCATCAGATAAAACAAGTACATCTTTACAAATTTCATGAATTGCCTTAGCCTTTATGTATGCATTTTCCATAAATGTAGTTCCTGTTTCTTCTACATCTATATCTATTTCAGCTTCTTTTAAAGATACTACCTCTAAATCAAACTCTTTAAGAATCTCCTTTATTTCTACAATTTTATGATGATTATTACTAGCAACTATTACTCTTTTCATTACAAATTCTCCTTCTAAAATGTCTACTGTATGTTAAATAACTCATCTGCTTCTGGCGGAGTTACTTCATTGATTTCTTTATCATCTATTACTATACCTTTATTTTTAGTTATTTCTCCTATTTCAGTAGCCTTAATTCCATTATCATCAAAAGATTTTAATAACTCTTCTGAATTATCAGTAGTTATAAGCATACTACCTGATGATATTAGTCTTAATGGATCTATATTAAACTCTTTACATACTTTCCTTGTAATTTCTGTAATTGGCATTTTAGATTTATCGACCTTAAATCCTACATTACTTGCATTAGCAACTTCCCATAGTGCTCCTAAAACTCCACCTTCTGTTATATCATGCATAGATGTTGCTTTAGCTATTCCACCTATTTTTCCTTCTTTAACTACACTTATGCTTTCCACATAGCCTCTTGCTTCTTCAATTTCTTCACCTGTTAATATACCCCTGCATCTCTCTTCATAATCATTAACCAATATTGAAGTTCCTTCAAGACAGAGTTGTTTAGTGACTATTATACTATCCCCTACTTTTGCTCCAGACGTGCTGATAGCACTATTAACATTACTTTTCCCAATAGCTGTACACGAAACCACTATCTTATTAACAGCTTCTGTTATTTCAGTATGGCCACCTATAATTTGAACATTTACTTTACATGCCTCTTCATGGATTTCTTTCATAAGATCATGTAATTCTTGTATTGTAGTCTTTTGCGGTGCTAGTATGGTAACCAAGATTCCTAATGGTTCGACTCCACAGGAAGCTATATCATTACAGTTAATGTTAACTGCAATTTTACCTATATTTTCATCTGCACCAGTTACAGGGTCTGTAGAAATTACACATTGATTACTATCAAAATTTATAATGGCACAATCTTCTCCTATGCCGTTAGATACTTCTACTTCCTTCCTCTCTTTCCCTTTATGGTTATCTATTATGTACTTTAGTTCATTCCAATTTAATTTTCCTACCCTCATATAAATTCTCCTAACCTAAAAAAACTATTGTGTTTTTAGCACATTTTCACTTCTCATATCATATTATTAAATATAACTAATATTCTGGTGGTGTTATTTTGAGATATATAGGACCTTTTTTAAGAATTAACATACTAAACAATGACAATATAAAAAGTCAATTGTTTCATTTTTCTAAAGAGTCCCTTAGACATATAGTTCTACATTCTGGATGTGGAATTATATCTAGAAATGCAAACTTAAAAATTAAACCTTTACCTAATGATGATGATATCACAAATAGCGTTATTTCTCCACTATTATGTGTATATAGAAAAGCCGACGGAAAACTTTTGAAAGAAAAAGATAAATTACTTTGGAATCATCGCAAGTTTAAAAGAGAAATAAACATATGTGCTAATGGGTATATGACCCTTGGTCTGCTGTACTTATCTGACTATTACAGAAAATTTAAAGATATTGATGAGGATAAATATAAACTTAGCAAATACTATGTTGACCTATCCATTGAGCAATTAGAATTTTTTGCTCTTTATTGCCGTAATAGTGAGGGGGTATTTGTTGATAAATATGATTCTACAGATCCTCTTCAAAAAGAATATTTTCTTACAGACAAGAATATGAAGTTTAAATTTTCAACACAAGCTCTTCTCATGGCAGCATATTATAAATGTGCTACACTTTCAGAAGATAATAATGAAAGCTTTAAATCCTTTGCTCTAGATATAATGAATCTATTTTCAAACCTAAAGCAAGAAATATATAATACTTCTCATGATGAGTTAGTTAAAATATGTTTAGCCTTCAATATTCTTTATGAATGTTCAAAACTAGAGAAAGCTAAAGAATTACTAGTAGATTTTTCTGAATTAATGATTGAAAACATCAATCATATGCCACCTTCTGTAATTAGAGATAATATAGATATTTCTTGTTTATGCTATATAAACTCTATATTAACTTATAAAAATACCAATTTATCACATTTTAAAGATGCAGCCTTTAAAATCTTTAATAATTTAGAAAAACTATATAATAGTGATGATGGTATTTTTATAAAAGACATTTCAGAAAAAGAAAACAAATTTTCTTCAGATGAAATAATTCTATATCTTTATGTATTTATGATTCAAGAGTCTTTATTGAGCGACAATGAAAGAACAGAGCTCGCTTCTAAAATTCATGGTCTTTATAAAAAACAAGTAGTAAGCTCCGGAATTATACTTAGGTGGCCAGAAGCTCCTAGTCTTGATAATCCTGAAAGATATAGGAATTTTTCATGTAAGTCAGAAGACTTATTAGATGATAATTATTTCAGATTTTCTTCTTATGTAAATAATGATACTAATGACTTAGCACCTATTTTTGTTAAAAATATTTCTTTAAATAGAAAAAAAGAAAGTTATAAACACTATAAGCATAGTTTTGATTCTTGTAAAAACATGTTTAACTTTTTTACAATTATTTATTTAAATACAATTTTAGATTTCTAATAAAGGGGGCGTCGCAAAA
>NZ_DLNT01000016.1:0-27259 GCF_002477055.1 Clostridium sp. UBA7503 | reverse complement strand
ACTAAAACACACATGTAAACTAAGTTTACATGTGTGTTTTAGTTTACACTATTTTAAATTTCCATATTAAATCTCTTCATTTTCTTATAAAGACCTTGCCTACTAATACCCAAAACCTTAGCAGTTTCATTTTTATTACCATTAAGTTTCCCTAAAGTTTCTATAATTACCTGCTTTTCTATTTCTTCTACTATGTCTTTAAGTTGTTTATTTTCATAATCAACCTTTCTTTTGTTACAATCTAATATCTTTGCTGGTAAATGCTCTGGTAAAATTTTAAGCTCTGTATTAAGTAAATTTATTGCTCTTTCAATAACATTTTCTAGTTCCCTAACATTACCTGGCCAGTTATAACATTTAAGATAATCCAAGGTTTCTTCTGATATTCCTTCACTATATATTCCATACTTATTACATAGCTTAACTCTTAATGCCTCTGCAAGTAGTCCCACATCTTCAATTCTTTCTCTTAATGCTGGAAGCTTAACATGCATAACATTTAATCTATAGTATAAATCTTGTCTAAACTTACCCTCTTGAGTTAACTGTAATAAGTTTTTATTTGTAGATGCTATAATCCTAACATCTATCTTCTTTACATCATTACTACCCACTCTTACAATTTCTCTATCTTGAAGAACTCTTAATAACTTAACCTGCATAAAAAGAGGCATATCTCCTATTTCATCTAAAAGAATAGTTCCTCCATCTGCAAGCTCAAATTTCCCCTTCATTCCTGTTTTTTTTGCTCCTGTAAATGCTCCTTCTTCATAGCCAAACATTTCTGATTCAAATAGTTCTGTTGGTATAGCTCCACAATTTATTTTAACAAACGGTTTCCTCGCTCTTTTACTACTATTGTGTATGGACTGTGCAACTAATTCTTTTCCTGTACCACTCTCCCCTGTAATTAATACAGATGAATCCCCCCTTGCAATCTTCTCAGCAAATTTTATAGCAGTTAAGAAGCTTGAGCTATTTCCGATAATTTTATCAAAGGTATAAGTTGCTTTATTCTCTACAGTGAGTTCATTTTTATAAAATTGAACTTCTTTTTCTAGATGGGATATCTTACTACTTAATATTCTAAAATTATCTATATCTTTAAACATAACTCTACCTATGGCGCCTCTAATTTTTCCATTAATTATTATAGGAACTCTCATAGATATCATTTTGTGTTCATTAACCTCTTGTATATCTCCAACTTCTTTAAATCCATTTTTAGCTATAAGGTGCAATTTTGTGTTGGGTATAACCTTAGTTACATGTTTACCCTCTGGTTCTTTACAACCTAAAAACTTCTTATATCCATCTGTCATCATTGTTATAATTCCATCTTCATTAACCACTACAATGTATTCATTTAAACTATTAAATGCAAAATTGAGTATTTCCTCATCAACCCTCATATACTTTTCCTCCTAAATAAAATACATTATTTTAAGTTTCTATCTATTAAGTGTAACTACATACCTATTTAATATATTTATATCCATTTAATCTATTTTAATTAAATTCATTTTAAAACCAATTGTTATTTATACCAAAAACTTTTTTTAAATGTTCTACTGCAAAATTGCCTGTAATTCCAACAAATATACCAGTCCCAATCCCTGCCACACTCATAACAGGTAAATAGAGCATAACACTCATTGTTTTTACTATTAGTGATGCTGCAAGTAATTGTCCTACATTATGAAATACTGCCCCCACACAGCTTACTCCTATAATACTTATCTTTTCTTTTCCAAGATGTTTTGTAAATACCATAAATATATAACTTAAAATCCCACCAGCTAAACTATACATTAATCTAGATATACTTCCTCCAAACATTACAGAAAGTAAAATTCTTAAAAACATAACTAAAAAAGTCTCTTTATAACTTAAGGTGTATAATGCTATTACCGTAATAATATTAGCAAGACCTAGCCTTGTGCCCGGAGTTATAAATGGTACTGGTATCATATTTTCAAATATGTGTAGCACCAAGGACATTGCTACTAATAGAGATATATATATCATTTTTCTAATACTTTTACTAGCTTCTTTACTATTCATTATCTTCACCTCAACGAGAAATTACATCTTCCCCTTCACTACTCTTTTGTTCTCCTACTATTTCAATGATTAATCTATTAGGCAGACATACTATCCTTTCTCCAACCTCTCCTATAAATCCTTCATTTATACATATTTCATCCTTACAATCTGCATCTACAATCCCTATTTTCATATCATGGATAACAACCCTATTTATTCCATAGGATGATTTAAAAGTAAATTCTTCATCTAAATCCTTTGTTAATTCCACTCTCTTTTTCTCTTGTCCATCTATAGAAATAACAGCATAGTTTATTCCTTTATAATTACTCTGATAATTTTTTAGCATTATGTAAGGTATAAATGACACTATTAGTAGTACTACAATTATTACTATATCCATTCTCTTCATTAATTTCATATTGATTCTTCTCCTATGCGATAATAGTTTAAACAAAGTAATTTTAATCTTTTATTGTTATTATATCAATATGTTCACCTAAATTTCTTAGTGATTAAAAAATTTAAGAAAAATATTCTTTAACTAAAAAACAATATATATATATATTATTGTATTTTATGTTATTTATGTTAATTTAAATCATAAATTGTAAATAATTTTTTAACAAATTTCCTGGAAATATATTTACTATTATTTTAGTTTAGTTTATAATTAAGACATAAAAATACTACGTTTTTTTAAACCAAAAATATTTTTAGGAGGGCACATTAATGAATAAAAAAGTTCTAGCTTTATTATCTTCAGTAGTTTTAACTGCTGGAATGTTAGTTGGTTGTGGTTCAAAAGGAATGAAGGATGGAAGCTATAAATCTGAATTTGATGCTTTTGATGATCACGGTTGGAAAGGACAAGTTGAAATTACAGTTGCTGATGGAAAAATCACTGATGCTAAATTTGACTATGTAAATGAATCTGGAGATCTAAAGAGTAAAGATGCCGAATATCAAGAAAAGATGACACAAGTATCTGGAATTGGCCCTGTTGAGTTTTCAGCTCAATATGCAGAAGCTCTTGTAGAGAAACAAGATCCTGCAACAGTTGATGCAATAACTGGAGCAACTACTTCTGGAGATGATTTTAAGCTTTTAGCCGATGCAGCTGTCCAATATGCAAATGATGGTAAAACTGAAACTGCAGTAGTTAAAGCCAAAAAATAGTATTTTCATAAATAGTGTAGTAATAAGACTTTAGGTTATCCTGAAGTCTTATATTTATTTCTCCTCAATTATGTAGTTATTACTAGTTATGAAATTTCTATATATTTTATATTTAAAAGTTTCTCCTAATAAATTATAATGTTATTATTAATATAATGATATAACCTACTTTAATAATAATTTAACAATATATAAGGGTTTATTTAGTTAAATATTAAAACTTTATATTATTATGCATATAGATAAGGAGGTATCTATGAAACTCTTAAAAAAACTTTCTTGCCTTTTAGTTGTATTTATAACTACTATTATTAGTGCAGGATGCGCAAATCAAAAACTACCTATTAAGCCAATTAGTAAAACAGAGCTAGTTATTGGTACTGTATGTACCATAACCATATATGATAAAAGAGATACAACTATAATAAATGAATCTTTTGCTCGTTTAAGAGAACTAGAAAATATATTAAGTATAAGTAAATCTAATACCGAGTTAGATGAAGTAAATACTATGGCGGGAATAGAACCTGTTGAGGTTAGCAATGATACTTTTAATGTGGTAAAAAAAGGACTAGAATATTCTAAACTGTCTGGTGGTTCACTAGATATCACTATTGGACCTTTGGTAAAGTTATGGGGAATCGGTACAGATAATGCTAAACTTCCCTCAGAAAAAGAAATTAATGAAAAAAAGGCTTTAATTGATTATAATAAAATTCAAATAGATGAATCAAAAAAAAGCATATTTTTAAAAGATCCAAATATGATTATAGACTTAGGTGCGATTGCAAAGGGATATGCTGCTGATGAAATAGTTAAAATTCTAAAAGATGCTGAAGTATCCAGTGCAATTATTGATTTAGGTGGGAATATTTATGTACTTGGCGACAAGATAGATGGTACCCCTTGGAAGGTAGGAGTTCAAAACCCTGAAAAATCCGGTAGTGATACTATTGGATTTGTGAGTGTTAGTAATAAATCTATTGTAACCTCTGGAGTGTATGAAAGATACTTTGAGCAAGATGGTAAAAACTATCACCATATTCTAAGTCCAGATACAGGTTATCCATATGACAACAACATCTTAGGTGTGTCTATATTATCTAATAATTCTATAGACGGTGATTCTCTATCAACTACTTTATTTGCCCTTGGGGTAGATGAAGGTTTAAAACTTATTAACTCATTAGATGATGTTGAGGCAATTTTTATAACTAAGAACCATGAACTATACTTAACTAATGGCTTTAAAAAAGCATTTACCCTTACAAATAATAATTATGAAATAAAAGAATAATAAATGGCTATGGTAGTCCCATAGCCATTTATTTTAAACTAATTTATAGCATTTACTCTTAAAATATATCATATTATGATCAAGTTGTTTTATATATTTTAATACCTCTACATCTACAAACTTCATAAGAACTTCTAATTCCTCATTTTTTTTAGTAATCTCTTCATGAGATTTTTTCATATCCATTTCTGCTTGCTCTACTATATTTTTATCTATTGTAATATCATTTAGAGTTCCTTCAAATATATCTTTTATTTCTTCCTTTAACTTGTCTGAAAGTCCTCTTAAGTTTTCCATTATATTATTGCTTAATATAGCAGCAATATTATCCTTATTTTCTATGACTTGATTTTTAATTTTTATTCTAGTACTTTCTGCCTTTTCTTCTGACTTCATAAACATTACCTTAATTCCATCGGCTACTGTACTTAAGAAATTCTCATTTGGTATTACAGTAACTTCATAATTAATACTATTTAAGAATTCATCATGTAATACTAAAAACTTCTTCAATAACTCCTCAAGTGGTTTTATATCTATAGGTTTAATTTTACTTGTAAAATCACCATAGGCAGATATTACAGTATCCCTATTATCCTTTATCTTTTCTATAGTCTCTTGATGGTATCCATAGAGCTTTGAATACTTAGTTATATAAACCTCAAATTGTTCTAACATTAAATCATATATATTTTTATTACACCAATTCACAATAGTTTCACTAAATATTTTTTCAGCCTTATCCTTTAATGTTGAAGTTTCTTCTAAGTCATCTATAGCATCTAGTTTTTTCTCTATAAGATCAGGTATAATTATTGATATCTTTTCTTCCGCATATTTTCCTAAAAACTCTATATCACCCTGAATTTTAGTAAGAAATTCATTATGGTTTGATCTAACTTCATCTGCTAAGTTTATATATTCTGATACACATTCCTTAAGTGTATATCTCCTTTCCTTATAAACTCCATTTTTAAATTTTATGTCTTCTCGAATTCCATCCAAAGTTTTATTTATATTATTCTTAAAGTCATTAAATTTCATATTTATTATATTTTCTGGAGTTTGTCCTATAAGTGTTTCTACTAACTCTCTAGAATCAGAAAAGTCTTTTTGGTCAAATAATAGAATTTTTCTTTTATAATCTAGCATATTTTCTAATAAAGCTTTATTATAACTTAATGCTTCAGCTTTATAATCATTATTCTTTGTATTAATAAGAATAACCAATATAGAATTGTTACTATCTTCTAATATATGTTTAATATAAGTTACATCAATATCTCTTAACTCTTTATGACCATCTATTACAATAATATTTTTATCTGCCATTTTACCATGAATAGACTTATCATAAGTTATAATACATTTATTAGGATCTCTTAATAAATTATTCTTTGTAATAACTTCACAACTATAATAATCTTTAATATATGATTTTAACTCTAGTTGTTCATTGCTAATAAACACAATATCCTTATCTTGCAAAAAAATTTTTTCTCCAATAATATTGTTTAAAGTTTCTTCTACCTCTCTATCTTGAATTGCATTAATACCTATTATTGCTTTTTTACTACTACTTCTAATAAAGTCACTAGTATCAAATTTAGATTCTATGCCATAGCTTGTACATATATCTTTTACATTATTATATAAATATAGCCAAGGATACTCTCTTAAATTATAGTTTTCCTTATTAGTTCCATCTATGGATATTTCGTTACATTCTTCTATATAATTAAGTAGGTGCTTATTTATATTAAATGTATTAACCATAGAAGATAACTTTGTTGAAGTTTCAATTGCTTTTTCATAATTATTGTTTTGAATCGCAGCATTCATTAAATAAAACGCAAAGTCAAATTCATACTCTCTTAAAAATACTTCTTTATACTTTCTTATTCTTATATCTTCATAAATTTCATTTAACACACATACAGCTTGAGAACAATTTATAAAATCTCCATGTTTATAATCTATAGTATTAAAACTTTGTCTTAGATAATTTAATACTTTAATAAGTTGTTCTTCCTCTTGTCTGATACATTTGTATAAACTTAAAATTAAAGTACTCCACTCTACAATTTTAAGATCTTCCATTAATATATTACAGAATTTTATAATCTTATCCACACATTCTATATCTAGTGATTGTGCTTTTGTGCATATAATATTCATTGTATTTATCCAATGAGGAATACTATCCTTACAATATTCCTCTATTGAGATATCTATAGCATTAGAGTAAGATTTTTCTGTTGTAAAATAATCTACAACATCTATATTTATTCCTTTAAATGAAGATAATATTTTTATTACATTTCTAGCTGCCTCATTAGCTTTATCTATGATGTTTAATTCTTTACTTGCTCTATATACACAATAGTTTTTTTGTATGTATAATATTTCTTCTTCTCCAATTATGCTTTCATATAGTGATAAAGCTTCTTCAACTTCAACCATATCACCAAGATTCTTTCTTGCCCACATTAATAGTTCAAAAAATACTACTCCACTTTTACATTGAATTTCTTCGGTTTGAAATTTATTTCCACTTTTTAAGAATTCCTCCATAACCTCTATTACTTTAGAAAAGTAATCTTTTGATAATTCAAATTCTTTTTTCTCAAAATATATTTCTCCTAGTGAGTAGTATGATACTATAAGATTTCTAAAATCCTCATACTCCATATTGCCAATTACTTTATAATCTAACTTTTCTATAATTTTTTTTAAAAACTCAGTAAGATTTACTTCATTTACATCTATTCTAAATATATTTTTAACACACCAGTTATAATAATGCTTTATCATTAAGCAGGGTTCACAGCTAATCTTACTGTCTGTAATATCTAGATAAAAATTCAATTTACCTAAGTTGTTTTCACACTGCTGAAGGAATTTCATCTGTTTTTTTAAAGACAATTCATTCACTCTCCTTATTTTATTTAGTCATACATGACATTTGTCTATAATTTATATGATGTTACTTTTTGCTAGTTGCTGCAGGATTAGGAACACTTGCAACTAAAATTTTGCATATTTTATTAGTATAGTTTGCATAGTTATGATTAATAGAAGATTTAAAATGTGCTGAATCACCGGGGTAAAGATACTGCTTTTCATCATTTATGAATAAAGTGATAATTCCTTCTAATACATATATAAATTCTTCACCTTCATGCTGATAAGTACTTAAATTTTCCTCTGTATTTGTAGGCAATATTTCAATTAGTCTAGGCAACATAGTTTTATCTTCAGGATTATTTGATAATACATAATTAATATGAAGGGCATTATCTATTTTATATATATCTCTTTCGTAACTCTTTTGTATAAATCTTTCTCTCCTCTTACTAGTTGATAGTAAAAAGTAAGCTAGTTCAACATCTAAAGCTTCTGCTATATTAAGTAAAGAATCTGTAGCTATACTAGTAAGACCTCTTTCTAATTGAGATAAAAACCCAGTAGATAAAGATGTTTTTTCGCTTAGTTCCTTTAATGTCATCTTTTTATTAGTTCTAAGTTCTTTAATTTTGCTTCCTATGATTTTATTCAACCGTTCCACCTCTTTGTTTAATTTAACTTTTTATCTATAGTCTAGCTGCTTTAACCACCATGTAAGGAATAATAATATGTCATCAACTAGAGCTACTGACTATTGGAGTATATGTTCAACTAAACTTCAATGGAGATAAAACTCCTTCTAAGCTAAGTTTCACTTGATATTAATATTATTACTCAATACCTAAGCATTGTCTAGCTAAGTTTATAATTTATAAATAAATATAAATAAATATTTATCAAATTTTTACCCAAATAAAAGAATATTAAAAATTCTAAAATAATATATTTTAGATTTAAATGCTTTTATAAAATAAAGTCCAGATATTATTTATCTGAACTTTATAATCTTTAGAACATATTCTTCATTGTAAATTTTCCTTAATTATTTTTCTTTAAGTTCTTTTCATATCTAGCAAAAAGTACTAAGGCAACTATTGAAAAGAATATTGGTCCAGCAATGCTCCATATAGTTTTAGCCATATCTCCATTCATAGCTGGCTCGATTATTGAGAAAAAGTTAGCAAATCCAACCGTAGCTGTTACTACAATAGTTACAAGTATAATAAATCCTTTACCTTTGAAAACTTGGAAAGGTTTCTGTATTCCCGCTCTTCTTTTAAATGATATAAATGCTCCAGACAAGAACATATATGGAATTGTCATAGCTACATTAGTCATTGCTACAAGAATACTGAAGAATTCTTCCATAGCTTCGCCACCAAATCCTACTAATAAAATCATAATTATTACTACTATAGCTTGAATAAGCATTGCATTTACAGGCATACCTTTTTTCATTTTTGCAACTGAATCTGGGAATAATCCCTTAGGAGTTCCTGCTATTAATTGCTTAAGTGGGGCATATGTTAAAGTAAAGAATGCTCCTGTAAGAGCAAGTAGCATTGATAATCCAACAAACCTAGCTATCCAGTTACCTATTTGTACTGAAATAGCTTCAGTTGCTCCAAAGGTTACTCCAAATTGATAACCTAAGTTATTCATTATAAGATAACCTACATTTCCCATGTGAACTATATCTCCATACTTACCATTTATTCCAAGTATAGCATCCCAATTTGTAAATATTCCAACACAGAATAATCCTACTGCATATCCAACAGCTATGATTATAGCAGATATAGCAAGACCTTTAGGAAAGTTTTTTTCTGGTTCATCTGTTTGATCAACCAATCCTCCAACTACCTCTATACCACCAAATGCAAATAAAGCAAATACCATAAATGATAATATTGATATTGAACTTTGATAAGCTGGGTTAGGCGATGATATGAAAGTTGTAGAATTAACTATGGGTTGTGCTAATTCTCCACCATTTCCTATTAATATAACTATGGAACCTAATATTAACAATATATTAAGCGCTGCTACAGCTGTACCTCCTACTGAAGTAACCTTTTTAATTTTTTCTATCCCCTTAGTTGACACGAAGGTAACAAATATAATCCAAAGAACAGCAAGTATGGCAAGAGTTTGACGCCCTTCAAAACCAAATATACTCCATGTACTAGTTGTATCTGTACCATAAATTGCATTAGATAAAGTTACCCATATTCCAGAAGATACATTAACCATCCATATTACTGTTGAAGTGTACCACATAAATGTCCCAATAAAAGCATACTTAGAATTTACAGACTTCTCCATCCATGAGTATATTCCTCCGGTTTCATTTTTAAATGCAGCTCCATATTCAGCCATCATAAATGCAAATGGAATAAAGAATAATATTGCAGCTATAATGAAGAAGGGTATTGAACCATACCCCATTAAATAGTATGACCTGGGCATATTATTAAAGCCATATACAGATGTAAAAATCATTAATATCAGTGCTGTGATAGATAACTTTTCTGTACTACCTTTCTTTGATGACATTATTTTTCCTCCTTTGTAACTAAATTAAGTTTAAAAACTTAATTTCATCTAATTACTTGTTAAATAAGTAATCTTATTTTATTTTTAACCATAATAAAATAAATATGTAAGAAAAATAAGAAACCACAAATATCCATTGTGGTTTCTTACCTTTTTAGATCTCTTTAGTTGCACTCTTTAACCATAAAACCTCATCCTCTAATAAATAAGGACTTAACTTTTCTAATACTTTTTTATGATAATTGTTTAACCAAGATTTTTCATCTTCATTAAGCAATGATATATTTATTGCATCTAATTCATAAGGACATAAAGTTAAATCTTTAAAACACATAAACTTTCCAAAATCATTTTTTTCTTTTTCTTGAACAGCTATTAAGTTTTCAATTCTTACACCATGCTTATCAGCTTTATAAACTCCAGGTTCATTAGATACTATCATGCCTTCTTCTAAAGCGATTGAATTTAATTCTCTTCTTATCCCCTGTGGTCCCTCATGTACATTAAGTAAATAGCCAACTCCATGTCCTGTTCCATGTTTAAAGTCTAATCCTTTGCTCCAAAGAGCTCTTCTTGCTAAAACATCAAGACTACATCCCGGAGTTCCTTCCAAGAATATTGCTGTAGATAGATTTAGATGTCCTTTTAAAACTAAAGTATAATCTTCCTTTTCTTCTTCTGTAAGTTCACCTAGGGCTATGGTTCTTGTAATATCCGTAGTTCCATCTAAATATTGACCTCCAGAATCTACTAAGAATAATCCTTTTGGTTGTAGTTTTAGACTAGACTCTTCTGATGCTTTGTAGTGAATTATCGCTCCGTGAGGACCATATCCCGCAATTGTATCAAAGCTTATATCTATAAAATCCTCACCTTCAGCTCTAAATTTTTGTAGTTTTTTAGCTGCTGATATTTCTGTTATCTCTTCATTATTTACATTTTCTTTTACCCACTTTATGAACTTTACCATAGCTATTCCATCTTTTATATGGGCATTTTCTATATTTTTAAGCTCTACAGAATTTTTTCTAGCTTTTAAATCCGTAGTTATATTCCTTTTTTCTATTATATTAACTTTTTTATTTATAGATTCATTAAGCCACACATTAGTTTTACTTGAATCAAAGGTTATATTTCCTTTAATTAACTTAAGATCTGATACTATGTCATTATAATCTTTTATAGATATTGATTTACTACTTAATAGATTTATAATTTTTTCATTTAACTTTTCCTTATCTACATATAGAATGTATTTGTCATCACTAATTAAGAAATAACTTAAGAATACAGGATTACATTCCACATCCCCGCCTCTTAAATTTAGAAGCCATGCTATATCATCTAAAGATGCTAATAATAAGTTATTTACATTAATATTTTTCATCTCTTCTTTTACTAAAGTTAACTTTTCTTCTACAGTTTTTCCTGCATAAGAGTCTTCATGAATAAATATTTTTTTATTAGGCATAGTTGGCCTGTCTTTCCATATAATATCAAAAATATCTTCTTCAGGTTTTGTTTTAATCCCCTTTTCTTTAAAAGCTCCTTCTAAATCATGAAGCTGAGAAACTGTAAACACCTTTCCATTAAAGCTGACAGTACCTCCTGATTTCACATTGTCACAAATCCATTGTGTATAGGTTCTAACACCTGGTTCACCCATACGTTCTAGTATGTATTCTGTACCTTGAATTTGTTGTTCCCCTTGAAGAAAATATCTTCCATCTACCCATAAATGAGCTTCTTTCTCCGTTATAACAACAGTTCCAGCAGATCCAGTAAATCCTGAAATCCATTGTCTCACTCTAAAATAGTCACTTACATACTCACTTCCGTGGTTATCTGAACTTGGAATAATAAAAGCGTCTATACTTCTTTCTTTCATTAAACTTCTTAAACTTTCAATTCTTGATTTAATATCCACTTTAACATCTCCTTATAAAATAAATTTTATTAATGTTTAAATATCAATATTATTTTTCAGTATAATAAACAACTCCTACAGTTTTAGGTCCTACGTGACAACCTATCACAGGCCCAATGCATTGTATATCTACATCTATACCTAATACTTCTTTGATTTTATTAGCTAGAGCCCTTCCTTCTTCTTCACAGTTTATGTGATGAACTATTACCTGTCCAAGTCCTCTATTTTTTATATCCTGTTGCAATTTTTCTATAATTTTAAGTACTGCCTTCTGTTTTGTTCTAACTTTATCAAAAACTGAAGTTTTTCCAGCTTCTACAGTAAGTATAGGCCTAATTTGAAGAAGTGCTCCAAATAACGCAGCTGCTCCTCCTATACGACCACCCTTTTTCAAATATTCTAAAGTATCTGGTACAAATAAAAACCTACTCTTACTCTTTATATCCTCTACTCCAGCTATAACTTCCTCCATAGATTTACCTTCCTCAGCCAGTTTTGCTGCTTCTAAAACTGCATACCCCATTTGCATACAGTTAGATGCTGAATCTATAACTTCCATCCTAGCCTTAGGATATTTGTCCATTATCATTGTTTTTATTAGTTGATTACAAGTAGCATATGTACCACTCATTTCTGAGGATATAAAAACTCCTAATGCTTCATGTCCTTCACCTATAACCTGGTCAAAGCTATTAAACAAATCATCTATACTTGGTTGAGATGAAGTAGGTATACTATCTAACTTCTTCATAGTTTTATAAAACTTATCATTTTCAATTTCTATTTCTTTATTAGCTATATTATTTATAACAACACCTAAAGAAACTACAGTAATATCATATTTTTCTATGAGTTCCTTTGGTATATAACTAGTACTATCTGTTATTATTTTTATACTCATAAATCTTGCCTCCAAATAACAATAATTATATGCTTATTATCAATTATAATCATAATTAATATTTATTTTTATATTATATTTAATTCTACTATAGTATTCTAATTTTCAAAAATATAAAACTCTATACGGAGCTAGCATTTAAGTAATATAATATTTAAATTAAGTTTGCATCTCAAATTTAAAATTCAAGATGCAAACTACAATATTAATTATATACAATTTTCTAAACAATATTATAATTATATCAATACCAGATTTAAAAATATATAGATAACCATTATTTTCTTAAAAAATCATACTACTAATTAGTATAAATAAAGCTAGCTCAACAATTTCATTATTGGCACCTAGAGTATCTCCAGAATGCCCTCCGATTTTGCTATTACAAAACAAATTAAATATTATAGTAACTATAAATCCACCAAATAAAAGTATAATTATATATTTAATATTAAAGAATAAACTTCCAATAAGTAAAGTAAGAGTTAATGCTCCTGTAAAATATACACCATTTGTATTTCCAATGTAAAAATTACCAGTACCTTCTTTTTTAGCTGTCTTCCCTATTAAAGCAATAAATACAGTAAATAATCTACTTATCATAGGTACTATTATTATCATATACCCTATAGATTTTGTTCCTATATAATATATTCCTAAAGCCTTAACTGCTATATCTATAATCATAGCTAATACTCCAAAAGAACCTACTCTACTATCCTTCATTATCTCAATTATTCGCTCTCTACTTCTAAAAGAAAAGAATCCATCACAGGTATCTCCTAGTCCGTCCATGTGAAGTCCACCTGTAATAAATATTCCAACTATAACTGTAATTATAGCAACCATAGGTAATGGCAACCATATAGATGTAATATAAAAAATTAAATATTCAATAGCCCCAAGAATGGCTCCTACTACGGGAAAATATAAAGTCGCCTTTTTAAAATTTTCTTTTTCACAAGCTAAAGATATATTCACTGGTATTCTGGTTATAAATTGGAATAACAGAAGAAAATTATTAAAGAAAATCTTTTCTTTTCCTATAGCTCCTAATACCATAATAACTATTATAAATAAAATTATCAAATTTTTAATCATAACACTGCTCCTCGTCTATCCCTTTATTTTTAATCCTTGTCCACAACAAACTAAATATACCTCATCACAAATGTTTGCTACATGCTGATTTATAAACCCTTGAATATCTCTAAAGATTCTAGATAATTTATTTTCAGGTACTAATCCCCATCCAACTTCATTGGTAATTAACACAACTTCTTTATCTAAATCTTTACATTTTTTTAAGAATAATGTAAATTCATTCTTTATGCTATCACATATTTTATCTGTTTCATCATCACTTATATTATCGTAATTTGTAGTGATTTCAAACATTAAATTGGTAGTCATTATAGTAACACAATCTAAAAAAATATATCTTTCAGTAAATCTCTCTATTTTTTTATGTAAGTCTCTATAACTTTCTAAGGTTTGCCACTTTTTATTTCTGCTTTCCTTATGCTTTTCTATTCTGTGCTTCATTTCATCGTCTGTTACTATAGCTGTTGCTATATATAATACATCATCAGTATGTTTAAGTAGATTTTCTCCATATTTACTTTTCCCACTTCTACATCCACCAGTAACTAAAGTTAATTTACTCATTTTTTTCTCCTCTTCTTTTATCTTCATAACCAAATTAATTAATATTAAAATTCTACTGGAATTATACTATCAATATAAAAGTACCCGTATTCTAATTTAATTATAGACAAATCTGCATTTTTAGAATTAAATCTCCAATAATTGTCTAAACTACCTTCCAATATATAAGTATATATTGTTCTTATAATTCCTCCATGGGTACAAATAAGTATATTCTCAACAGACTCTTTTTTTAGTTCTTCCATAAAGCTTTTCACTCTATTATAAACCTCTATAAAGCTCTCTCCATTCTCTATTGAATACCCCTTCCAATTATTTGTCCAAGTATCATATTCTAATTTAAATGATTCTTGTAACTGTTTATAGTTTTTTCCTTCAAAAATTCCAAAATTTCTTTCATTCAATCTAAAATCTACTTTAACTCCTTCTCCTTCATATATTTTTTCAAGGGTTTCCTTTGCTCTTTTTTTTTCACTACAAAACACCTTATCAAAGTTTATATGCTTCAATTTTTCTCCTACCAATTCAGCTTGCTTAATTCCCTTTTCTGTTAGGTCACAGTCTATATCTCCGTAGTAAGTCTTTTTTATATTTTCTTCTGTTTCCCCGTGTCTAACTATATATATTTTCAATTACTACACTCCTTTATAAAAGCTGTATATCAATAATCTATCCACACCGGTTCATATTATATTATTTTCTTATATCTATATAATCCTTTTTATCTATTCCAGCTTCATTAAAGGAGTCCATATTATTCATAGTAAAAACAGCACTCTCTATTATTCCAAAGGCTATCGGACATCCACTACCTTCACCTAATCTCATTCCTAAACTAAACATAGGTTCAAGTCCTAAAGTTTTCATTGCATATTGTGCTCCTGGTTCTGCTGATAGGTGAGATGCAAACATATACTCTGAAGCTTTTGAGCTTAATTCCTTTGCACAAATAGCTGCTGCTGATGATATAAGCCCATCAATTACCACTGGTACTTTATATATAGCACCTCCTAAAAATACTCCACAAAGACCAGCTATATCAAATCCACCTACCTTACTAAGCACATCTATTACATCTTTTTTGTTAGGCTTATTTATTTTAATAGATTTTTTTACCATAGCCTTTTTATGAGACAATCCATCATCTGTTAGACCTGAGCCTTTACCTACTATTAAATCACTATCAATTCCAGAGAATACACTTATTATAGCTGCAGAAGTAGCTGTATTACCTACTCCCATCTCACCAGTTCCTATTAAATCATATCCTTTATTTTTTAGCTCCTTAACAATATCAATTCCTATCTTTATAGCTTTAATAGCTTCTTCCCTAGTCATTGCAGGACCTTTACTCATATTATTTGTACCATATCTAATTTTTCTATTTATTATTCTAGGATCAGTAAATTCCTTATCCACTCCTATATCAACCACAGTAGTATCATTATTGTAGTATCTACTTAATATACACACTCCAGTAGTACCCTTTACAAAATTTTCTGTAACTGTAGCTGTTACCTCTTTTGGGCATGAAGAAACCCCTGATTCTTGAATTCCATTATCAGCACACATTATAACTATATTTTTCTTTTTTATTTCTTTTATATGTTTACCCTTAATACCACTAAGTTTTACAACAATCTCTTCTAAGACTCCTAAACTTCCTATAGGCTTGCTTAAATGATCTATATAATTCTTAGAATTATTCATTACTTCTCTATTTACATCTTCAATACCACTTAATAACTTTTTTAATTCATCCACTCTTATCACTCCATCTAAATTTATTCTGTAAAATTTATTCTTTAAATAGTTTTATTATAACTAAAAACACCCTTATCCTCTAAGATAAGGGTGTTAATACACATAACTAAATTTATTAAACTAAAAAATAGTTTGATATACTCTTCCCTCCGAAGGTCTCAACTAACAAAGTTTTAGGCAGGTCTCCTGGCTCACGGCTTATCCTCATCATTCCCTTCCCAGTTAATTACCAGTGGTATCATGACTTGTATCCGTACACAGTAGCGGGGGCTGCAGTGGCTTTTAACCACTTTCCCTATTAAACTTAATGTACCTTAAACTATTATTCATTTAACTTAAATTATATACTACTAGCATAACTTATTCAACAATCTTTATAGACTCCATATTAAATAATACATTTATAACTTTAGGTTATTAACTATAAATATAAATTAAATTTACATAACATTCGTAAATATCCTTATTCCCTTGAAAAATTTATAAAATAGTGGATAATTATAATTGATAAGTAATATCATTTGAATTGCATTTATAACTTTACTATGATACATAAACTGTATTTTAAAATAGCTTATAAAAATTAACTTGAGATTGGAGACGTACTATGAGTAATAGAATTAAAGGAATAATATTAATTATTTTCTCTGCCTTTGGCTTTGCAATGATGTCTGCCTTTGTAAAGCTATCTGGAGATTTACCCTCTATGCAAAAGGCTTTTTTTAGAAACATAGTTTCTTTTGTCATAGCCCTTGGTATGATTATATACCACAAAGAAAGTTTCTTTTGCAAAAAAGAAAACCAAAAGCTTCTTATTGTGAGATCCACTTTAGGCACATTAGGAGTAATATTAAACTTTTATGCTATAGACCATCTTATTCTTTCAGATGCTAATATGCTTAATAAGCTAAGTCCTTTCTTTGTAATACTTTTCTCTGCTATCTTTTTAAAAGAAAGATTACAGCTAAGGCATATTACTATCATTGCTGTTGGTTTTCTTGGATCACTACTTATTATAAATCCTGCTTTTAGTGTAGATGTAATTCCTTATCTCATAGGACTTTCATCTGCCATATTTGCTGGCTCTGCCTATACCTGCCTTCGAGCTATTGGAAACCGTGAAAAGCATTATACTGTGGTGTTTTATTTTTCTTGCTTTTCTTTAGTAACAATTTTCCCATTTATGATATTTTCTTATACACCTATGACTTTGATTCAATTTACCTACTTAATATTAGCCGGTGTCTTTGCAACTATAGGACAATTTGGAATTACTCTAGCCTATAAGTATGCACCTGCAAAAGAAATATCAATTTTCGATTACTCTAATATAATCTTTTCAGCTATTATAAGCATGGTAATATTTAACCAATCCCCTGATATCATAAGTATTTTAGGATACATAGTTATATTTTCTGCTTCACTTTACATGTTTATGTACAATAAAGAACTAGATAACCTTAAATAATATTTTTAAAAGGGTTTTCTCAAAGTTAATTCTTTTGAGAAAATCCTTTTTATTATACAATCTAAGGTCTTTATTCCTCTATTTCATATAGTAATTTATTTTAAATTTATGTTTAGCTTAATAACTCCCTTCAAATCTTTAATAAATCTTAAGATTTATTAAAGGTATTTCTTAAGATTTGCCATGTAAAATAAAACCATAGTAAAAATTATGTAGAATTAATGGGGGGTTTTAAAATATGAAAATATTAATTCTTACAGGAAAATTTGGTATGGGCCATTATTCAGTATCTAAATCTTTATGTGAACAAATTCAGTCTAATCATCCTAATGCATCAGTAGTTATAAAGGATGTTTTCGATTATGCATTACCAACTTATTCTAATGCAATTTATAGGGCTTTTAATGTTATGGTGAATAAAGGTAGCGTATTTTATAATCAAGTTTATAAAATTACGGAAAATAGAAAGTATAATATGAATCCTATATTTCTAAAATACTTTCTTCCTAAGCTTGATAACCTAATTAAAGATATAGAACCTAATATTATTATTTCTACTCTACCCTTTTGCTCTCAACTAATATCAAGATATAAGACGAAATATAATCCAAATCTTCCGCTTATAACTTGCATAACGGATATTAGTAGCCATTCGGAGTGGCTTAATGATAATACTAATTGTTATTTAGTTGGAAGTAACTCTTTAAAAAAGGACTTAATTTTAAAAGGTATTCCTGAAAACAAAATATTTATTAATGGAATACCTGTAAAAGAAGAATTTAAAAAATCCATAACTAATAGTTCTTCTAATGAAAAACAGCTCCTTATTATGGGCGGTGGATTAGGGCTATTGCCCAAGTCTATGGAATTTTATAACCAGCTTAATTCTTTAGAAAATGTAAAGACTACAGTTATTACAGGAAGTAATACTGAAATCTTTAATATGCTTTATGGAAAATATGAAAATATTAATGTTCTTGGATATACTGATGAGGTTTATAAATATATGCAAAAAGCAGATTTGATACTTTCTAAACCTGGTGGAATAACTTTATTTGAAAGTATTTTCTCAGAAACACCTTTAATTGCCTTTAAACCTTTTCTTCAACAAGAAATTAATAATACTAACTTTATATTAAACAATGGTATTGGAAAGGTTCTTGAGACAAGTCCTGATAAATGTTTTGATAAAATAAAAAAAATTATTTTCGATGATGCAATACTAGATAATCTTTCTAATAATATAAAAAATTTTAAAAAACAATTTGATTGTACATCAATTGAAAAAGTATTGCTTACTTTAGAACCTAATATGGATGGAGCGTGTGCTTAATGTACTTTACTACTTTAACAGCTATTATTATAATAATTTTTCTAATTCACTCAATTATACCAACTTTATACAACAAATATATAAATTCAAATATTATTAAACTTACTAATAAAGACAATGAAATAATGCTAACCTTTGATGATGGCCCTGACGAAAGATATACTAATAATCTTTTAGATGTGCTTAAAGAAAATCAAATTAAGGCCACTTTCTTTGTTGTTGCAGAGAACGCTAAGAATAATCCTGAAATAATCTATCGTATGCATAAAGAAGGTCACACTATAGCACTACATTCTTTAGCGCATAAAAATGCTCTCTTTTATAGCTATAAATATACCAAAAAAGATTTTAAGGATAGTATAGAAATCATGAAAAACTTCAATTATCAAATCAACTATTATAGACCTCCTTGGGGACATAGTAATATCTTTACAAACTTTTTTGTTAAAAAGTATAATTTAAAAATGATTTTATGGGATGTTATGGCAGAAGATTGGAGTAAATACGCTACAGTAGATTCTATATCTTCAAAGTTAATACTACGCACTGATAGAAATTCTATTATATGTCTACATGATTCAGGAGCGAATTCAGGGGGTGCATTCAATGCTCCTCTTAAAACCATTGAAGCATTATCTACAGTTTTACCTAAGTTAAAGTTAGTAGGTTATAAATTTATAACACCAGAAAGGTTAGGACAATAATTGTGCAAAAATCTATAAAAAAAGATAAGTTTAACAACTACTATGGAAGTTTAATTTTTATGTTCTTACTCATTGCTATTACTTTTTACTTACTTTTTAAAGATACTTCAATAACTTCACTAATCCCTGTAATAAACACAATTAATCCTATTTACTTATTCATAGCATTTTCTATGATGTGTCTATTTATAATTTTTGAAGCTTATGCTATTTATATTATACTTAAAAATTTAAATAAAAAAGTACCTTTTAAAAAATGTATTGGTTATTCCTTTATTGGATTTTACTTTAGTTCTATTACCCCTTCATCATCAGGTGGTCAACCAGCACAAGTATACTATATGAAAAAGGATAATATAAATATATCCTATTCCTCTTTAACTTTATTAATAATTGCCATAGTCTATCAATCAGTAATGCTTTTATATGGACTACTTATGTATCTTTTTAAATATACTTTTATAATAAATAATGTACGTGGCATTAAATGGCTGTTAATTTACGGAGTTATGATAAATGTATTTATAATAGGTTTTATATTTGCAGCTATATTTTCTAAAAATTTAGTTGGTAAATTTATCAAATTTATTGTTGAACTCTTATCAAAATTTAAGATTATAAAAAATACAGAGTCTACTCTATCTAAAATTGATGTTCACCTTGATGAATATACTAATGGTGCTAATTATATTAAAAATAATCCTTTACTAATTGTTAAGGTTTTAATAATTACAGTTTTACAAATCACAGCTATGTATTTAGTTCCATATTTCATATATAAATCTTTTGGATTAAATACTTATAGCATTATAGATGTACTTTCTATACAAGCCTTATTAACTATAGCAGTATCTTCTTTGCCTTTGCCTGGTGCAGTAGGTGCCACTGAAAGTAGCTTTATGATATTATTTAAAATATTCTTTTCAAAAGAATTATTGCTTTCTGCAATGTTATTAAGCCGTGTAATTAGCTTTTATGCATTTCTATTATTGAGTAGCATAATAACAATAATTATTCATATTAAAGCTAATGGTAGTCATAAAATTTAGCATAGTCATCTATATTAGTAATAAGCTCTGTTAGAAATTACAGTAATAGAATATTTCATTAGTTTATATTTAAACCAATAATACAGACTATATCTAAATAAAATTTAGATATAGTCTGTATTGGTATGTTAATTAATATATTAGTTTTGAGTTGCCCAATCTGCTGGATATGTTACATATATGAATCTAGCATAGTTTGGAACTGAGAATTTAATTTTGCTTCCTTTTGGTATTAAAATTAATTCTCCAGCATCTGCTGATACAAGTCTTCCGTCTATTACTATGTCTAGATGTCCTTCTATAACATAATCTATTTCATCATAATTTAAAGTCCAATCGAAGGTTGTTTCTTTCATCTCCATTATTCCACAACCTAATCTCTTACTTTCTTCAAGAGTGAATAAATCTTTTGTATATACTATATCACTGCTATTTCCAGTATCAAGTCTATTTGACTCATCTACTCTAACTGTTGGTAGTTTAACAGAGATAATGCCGCTTGCATCTTTATTTCTTACAAAGTCTACAGAATCATTAGACGCTCCTGCAAGTTTTTCTTCAATTATTTGTCTAACTAATTTTTCTAATAAACTTTTATCTATATTTTCCATCATTATTTAGCCTCCTCATTTTTAGTTGCATTGTTTGCAATGAATATAGCTACGAATATAGCTGTAATTCCTGCAACTAATTTACCTACTATCATTGGTAGTATCATTTCTGAATTAAACCCTGCTGTAAATCCTAAGTGATCTCCAAATACAAAGGCTGCAGATACTGCAAAAGCAACGTTAATTATTTTACCTCTGTTATCCATATCCTTCATCATGCCAAACATTGGAATACTATTAGCAAGAGTTGCAACCATACCAGCCGCTGCTATATCATTCATTTTTAAAACTTTACCTAATCCCATCAACGGTTTTTGGAATACTTTAGTAATCACATATACTAGTGGGAATGCCCCCGCAAGAACTATAGCTATTGCTCCAACGGTTTCAATACCATCAGAAATTGGTGCCATTCCTGGAATTACAACAATTCCTGTTAATGCTTCAATTACAGCTGCTGCTAATCCTAAAGTTATAACTATTACCACAAATTTACCAAAAACTGTAAATCCTTTAATTATTGCATTTTCAAACTTCCAAAGTCCTAAAGCTATAAGTGCTGCAATTATTACTATTGGAATTAAGTTTTTTAGCACCATAATTATTGGGAATCCAGCTACAAGACCACCAACAAAAGCTCCTAATGGAATTGTAATAACCCCTGCTAATACTCCCATAGCTAAGAATTTATGATCTTCTTTTTCTATTATTCCAAGGGCAACTGGAATTGTAAATACTATAGTAACACCCATCATTGAACCAACTATTAATCCACCAAACATTCCTGCTTGAGAATCTACTGCAAGAGCTTGAGAAAGTGAAGCTCCTCCCATATCGTTCGCAAGTAATGTACCTCCAAACATACCTGGGTCTGCTCCTAAGAAATTAAATACTGGTACTATTACTGGTTCTAATATATTTGCAAGTACTGGTGCAAGACAGATAACTCCTATCATTGCAATTGCAAGAGAACCCATAGCCATGAAACCTTCTTCGAACTTTTCTCCAAGTCCAAACTTATTTCCTAAACACTTATCTATGGCTCCAAGGGCCATAAATACAACCATGATATATACAATTATCTCGTTAATTCCCATTGTTTCATCTCCTTAATAAGTTAATTCTTTATTTAATCAATTTATTTATGCTGTTAATTGTGTAAACTAAAGTTTAAGCTTTTATGTTAAATACTTAATGATAAGTTCATCTGGTGAAGGTATTACTGATGCATGAACAATTCGTTTTTCTTCTATAGCTTCTTTAGCTATATTTATTCCATGATCTACATCACTAAGCCCACCAGAAATAATATAAACAAGTTTACCACTTATTCCAGATGCCACTTGTAGTTTTACTAAATTTAAATTGGCTCCCTTAAGAGTAATATCTAAAGCTTTAAGACCACTACTTACACTATTGGTCTCCATTACTCCTATGGCCCCATTAGCCTTAGTTACAAACCTGCTTTTCAAAGCTTGTATAATATTATTATGGACACCATTTATAATACAGCTATCTATTATATGCCCCTGACCAGAGATAATCCCATGGTCAAGGGTTGTTCTTATAGCACCTTCATCTCCTGTTAATATAACCAAAAACCTTCCAGGACATATAGTTTTAAGATATAGTACATCAACATCAGCTTTTTTCACCATTTCATCTGCAACTTCAATGCCTTTAGCTATACTTTTAAAATCAATTGCTCCAATACTTTTACTCATTTTCCACCTCTATTGAATCAATTATTCCTATTATAGTTGCATCCACAGGTACATCTCTTTCTCCTAGTGAAACTCTAGCTGAACCACCTCTAGTTATAAGTACATTATCACCAGTACCTGCACCTACACTATCCGCTGCTACAAAAAATCCTGTTTCTTCCACATCTACATCTTTTAGTAACCTCACTATTAAAAACTTTTGACCATTTAGCTTTTCATCTTTTCTAGTTGCCCATAATTTACCAACAACTCTACCAATAACCATATTATCCTCCGCTAAACTCTTTTAACTTTCAGATTATGAATTCTTATAAAGTCGTTAGCCAATGGAGTGATTATGCTCTTTTTATCTATTACCACAGATTTCATTCCATTCATAAATGGCTTTCTAAGATCCATCTCACTAATAAGTTTCTTATTTCTAATTTCGAAACTCATCTCTTCTGATATAAAATTTGAAGTTTCTAATATACTAATATCTTCAATTTTTTTATACTCTTCTTTTCTTGTGGTTTTATCTTCAACTTTTTCAATAAATTCAACTATATCAATTCCATACACTTTAAGCTCTCTTTCAAAGCTTAAGTACTTATTATATAGTGCTCTCGGAGCAGTATTTTTATACTTTCTATACTCTAGACCATTTTCAAAGACATATACCTTCTTACCTGCTAATAGCATGTTAATGATAAAGTTTTCTTCTTCATTAATACCAGTTAGCGTAGCTATATTTGCCATGGACTTTATAGATAGTGTAGAAACTATAGCTATGTCAGCTTCTAGCTGTTCTTCATTATATGAAGTCACAGTATATTGTTCATCTAAATTAGATTTAGTAATAGGATCCAGATCTACATCTCCAACTATTACAGCCGTCTTATGTTTTATAGTATTTTTATTTGTTTCTTCTAACTTTTTATAAACTTCTTTTACTATTAAGTCCACAAGTTTATCATAGTTCATTTATATACCTCCCTTTTGAGGCCTACTTAACTATTCTACAAAGAGTTCCCTTCGTAAATCCACAAGCATTAGCCTCATCATAGTCTATATGCATATATGTTCTAAAATCTGGGCTTACTCTTATGACAACATCATCAAATATTAGAGGTCTATTACCATAAACCTTTGCTTGAATGATTTCTTTATCTTTCACACCAAACTTCTCTGCATCTTCTGGAGTTATGTGTATGTGCCTTTTAGCAACAATTACTCCTTTATCTATTGTAAGAGTAGCTCGTTCTGTAGAAATTGTAATTCCAGGAGTATCTTCTATTTTGCCGCTCTCTTTAACAGGGGCCTTAATTCCAAGAACTGTTGCATCAGTTAATGAAATTTCTACTTGCGTAGATTTCCTTGCGGGTCCAAGAACAACAACATTCTTTAGTGAACCCTTAGGTCCTGTTATAGTAACTCTTTCTTTACATGCATATTGACCTGGTTGTGATAAGTCTTTAACCTTATTTAACTGATAATTACGTCCAAATAATATGTTTATATGCTCTTCACATAGGTGAACGTGTTTTCCTGAGGCTTCAACTTCTATAAAAGCTTCTTTTTTTACCCTCTTTATTACTTCATCTATGACATCTTCTACTAAAAGATTATTCATATTTCATCCTCCCGCTTTAACTGTATTCTCCAGTTCTATATTTAAATATCATTATCCAAAACAAGGATGATAATCTATTTAACGCCTTTATTATATCTGGCCTTTGAACATCACCATACTCCCCTTTAAATGCGGTATAAGCTAAAAGTTCAGTTTCTCTTATAGTTGTTCTACAGGAATTTAAAGCAACAACAGCCTCGCCCATGGAAAACTTTACTGGCTCATGACCAATACCATAGTATTTCTTTGGATAATGAGATTTTTCTCTCAATTCTTCTGGAGTCATACCAAGAAGTTTAAATTCTCCTACTGGTTCATTAACTACTTCGCATCTAAGGATACCTCTTACAAACTTTAAAATTTCTTCAAGGTCTTCTGTTAGCTTTGAAGCTCCTAATTTATGAGTAATAACTTGAGTTTCTAATATCTTAGACTCAAGAGAATCTAACTTACCTCTCAGTGCTATTACCTTATGATCTTTAAACACTAATAAGTTTCCATGTAAATGTGTCATATGCTCAGGTTTTTCCATTAATTCAGCACCAAATACAGTTATATATTTACTTTTTTCTTCTTTCATTTGTAACTTTACAGGTACTTCTTCTTTTGCTTCATGTACTACTTCCTCTAAAGAATCCACATACTTTAATTTAATATTATTTTCCGACAAAAATGATTTTGCAGATGGTGTTACTATTTGCCCTTTTAAAACTCTAAATTCCGTATGTTCCTTAAAGTCTTTTCCCTTTAACTGTCTTCTAACTTCACTTTCAGTTAATACTGACATATCTTCACATCCCTCATTAGATGTAAGAGACGTATTGCTTATTTTAGCAATACATCTCTACACAAATCTAAATTAAACTGTTTCTGGTGTTTTTGGTAAAACAGTATCTACCTCAAAGTGTGGTCTTGGGATTACGTGAACTGATATTAATTCTCCAACTCTTTCAGCAGCTGCTGCTCCAGCATCTGTAGCAGCTTTAACAGCTCCAACATCTCCTCTTACAAGTACAGTTACAAGACCACCACCAACTTGTTCTTTTCCTACTAGTTGTACGTTAGCAGCTTTAACCATTGCGTCTGCAGCTTCTATTGCTGCTACCAATCCTTTAGTTTCAATCATTCCTAATGCATTTGCGTTTGCCATTATAAATTCCTCCTTAAATTTAACCTATATACTTTGAATTTTATTTTATTATCTTAATTCACTTATTATTTTCTTAACAAGTAAATTAACAAGCTCTTCTGTGTCTACAGATGAAAGTGAACTATTATTTCCATTAACTGAATTGCTACTTCCACCTCTAAAATGTTCAATTTCTCTAACTCCATAAGCTACTTTTTTGATATTTACAAGGTGAAGTGGTCCTACATTATCAGACGTTGCACTTCCACCAATAGCTCCACAACCTAAAGTTAAAGCAGGTACTATATTTAGAGAAGCACCTATTCCTCCTAAAGTACTTGGAGTGTTTACTGGTATTCTTGATACCGGCATACTAAGAGCAAATCTTTTAACTAGTTCCTTGTCTTCACAGTGCATTGAGAATGTGTGACCAGCGCCTTCATTAATAAGTATTTCTCTACACTTAGCTTCTATATCATCTACACTCTTTTCAACATAGAATCCTAGAATTGGAGCTAGTTTTTCTCTCGAATATGGAACATTGTGTCCTACTTCTGTTTCTTCAGCAATAAGTACTCTTGCTGAAGAAGGTACGTTAGTTAAATTAGCAAGTTTTGCAATAGTTTCTACACTCTTACCAACTATTTGCGGATTCATACTTCCATTAGCTCTCATTATAAATTTACCAAGTTGTTTTGCTTCTTCTGGGCTTAAGAAATATGCTCCTTGATTTTTGAATTCAGCCACTACTCTATCTTTAATAGATTCTTCTATAATTACTGATTGCTCAGAAGCACAGATTGTTCCATTATCAAAAGTTTTAGAATCCATTATTCTCTTAACCGCAACTTTAATATCAGCACTCTTATCGATAAATGCTGGACCATTTCCTGGACCAACTCCAAGAGCTGGTGTACCTGAAGAGTACGCTGCTCTAACCATTGCTGAACCACCAGTTGCAAGTATCATAGCTGTATCTTTATTTTTCATTAATTCATCTGTAGCTTGAAGGGTTGGAATTGTAATACATCCAATAACTCCTTCTGGGCATCCAGCCTTTACAGCTGCTTCATTAATAATTCTAACTGTTTCTAATATACTTTTTTTAGCATTTGGATGTGGTGAAAATACTATTGCGTTTCCACATTTTAATGATATAAGAGCTTTATACATAGTTGTTGATGTTGGATTAGTTGAAGGAATTAATCCTGCAATTACTCCCATAGGTACTGCAACATCCATAACTTTTTTCTCTTCATCTTCTGCAACTATACCAATAGTTTTTAGATCCTTGATATAATCATAGATATATGTAGACCCAAAAATATTTTTAATTACTTTGTCCTGCCATATTCCAAATCCAGTTTCTTCAACTGCCATT
>NZ_DLNT01000049.1:0-33862 GCF_002477055.1 Clostridium sp. UBA7503 | reverse complement strand
AAATAAAAAATAGATGTACAAGTTGTACATCTATTTTTTATTTCAATTTACTTATATCATTGGTATCTCTAATAAATATTAACCCATCAAATGTATCTATAGGTTTTAATTTCATATAACAATCTTCTTCATACCCATTATAAAAAATAATGTTATCAGCTAATAATTTTCCTTCCATATTCAAAGCTTCTTTTATGTTATGCTCTGGTCCACTGTATATGGCTAATTCTATACTTTTTAGTATATTCTAAAGATATTTAAATGCTATAATTTGTTTATCCTTAAATATATCCTTAAATCCCTTTAAATCTTCAAAACCATTGCCAATCTCCACAGCGTTTAAAGGAACTAATTCTTCTTTTATAATTTCAGCTTCCTCATTAGGACTAAGTCTTCTCCCAAATAATCCCAAGCATATTAGTCTGAGAATTATTATAACTTAAATTATTAATAATACCTTCTTTCCTCTTCTCATCTTCATATACCCCTTAAATAACTATTTCAAACCTTAATTTAATATTTTTAATTTGTGGTTATATATATTATAGCAAATTTAAAAAAATTTTTAATATTTATCTGAGCTTTCTTAGAGTAATGGGCAAAGTTATTCTTATTTTTAACTATATATCAGAAATATAATAAAAAATTAGTAAATCTCCTAATTGAAATTTACTGATTATATAATTAGTCTAGTATATTACCAAAGCCTTCCCCTAATACCTCATGGACATTATGGGTTATGATGAAAGCACCTGGATCCACTTCTTTTATAAAATTTCTAAGCTTAATAAACTCCTTTTTACCCATTACTGTTATCAAAACATCACTTTTTTCTAAATTGTATGCTCCTATAGCACGATAAATAGTAGCACTTCTACCCAGCTCATCAATAATAAATTTTCTTATATCTTCAGTTTTAGAGCTCATTATTTCTATTCTCTTAGTTATATTAAGTCCATCTATAACAAAGTCTACCATGGAGCCATTTATTATAACTCCAAGTAAAGCATACATTCCTGTAGTAGCTCCAAATGCTATAACTGCAAGTAAGGTTATACTAAAATCTATAATTAAAAGTCCTTTTCCAATTTCTAGATGGGCATATTTGTTTAATATTTTAGCAGGTATATCCGTCCCCCCTGTAGATGCATTCCTATTAAACACTATAGCCATACCTATGGCTCCAATTAATATACCAAAAATTAAATTTATAAGTATATCCTGTGAAATAGGTTTACTAATAGGTGCTACTTTTTCTAAAATAGATATTATTACTGAAAGCATAAGACTAGAATATATAGTTTTTGTTCCAAATGCCTTTCCAATAAAAATAAAGCCTATGACGAAGAAAAATATGTTTCCTATAAGCATTATAATACCAATACTAAGGTTAGGAATATAATGGTTTATTACCATCGCAAGCCCAGTAAGTCCTCCAGCTGCTAAATTATGTGGAACCAGAAAAAAATGAATACCTATAGCTATTAAAATTAATCCAAAAGTTATTATAATATAATCTTTTATTTCCTTCTTCAAACCCATTCCTCCTTAATTCACCCTATTGATTTTTGTAAAAATATCTTATGTTTTTCAATTTTATGTTAACCCTCTTTATTTAATCATATATCAATAGATAGGTTATTACAATATCTCTCTTTTTCTTATATATGTTTCACTGTTTAAACACTTGTATACGTAAAAAAACTACTACTATAAAATTTAACCGAACTTAATCATAAAATTTCATAGTAGTAGCTTGTTCTTTATATTTACTTATAGTATTTATCTTTACTTGCAATGAAATGTAGCACACTCTGTTTGTCTAGGCTTACATGCATGGTCTCCAGAAATACAAATTTCTGAAGCATCACATTTATGGTTTGCGTTATAAACACAATTGGTAGCTTCACATCCTACTACCATTTCTGGATTAGGTCTTTGATTACTGTTTGACATAGCTCCACTTTTTTCTGCAAAACTATCACAACAAGTGGATGATTTATGAGTAGCTTCCCTTCCACCTACTTGAATAGAATCAATACAGCAATAATAATCATTATTATATGCACAACTACATGCATCACATTTTAATTTAGTCATAAAAACGCCTCCTAAAGTTTATTTCTATAATATTGTTTCAATTTAGTAGGCAAATTATTCTTACACAATTTTATTGTTCTTTTACTTTATCTTTACAAATACTGAAAATTGAATTTCTGTAGATTCTATCTGGTAATAATTTAAATCTTTACGACCAGAAAAGTTATCAATTTTTATTTTAACTTTAACTTTATCTGTTTCATCTTCGAATTGCATATCTTCTACAGGTATGGAGTTTGTTTTATTAACACCATATTTATCTATTATCTTATTAAAATACTCATTTAAATTTTTATTATATATATGTTTACCTTTCTCTAATATCTTAAGTTCATTAGATGCTTTATTATAGTCAACTGTAATTCCATAAGAATTCTTATTATCAGCACTTTGATAACTTATAATATTAAAAAGGTAATCATAGTCCTTTATTTCTATAGGCTCTGATATTTCTTCACTTGTAAAATAGAAATGTTCATATCTACTTTCATAATTAAAATTAGAATAAGTTATTCCTAGTACCTTCTCTGTATCACTTATAGTAAAATTATCTGGCAAATATTTAATATCCTTTAATTCATGTTTTCTATTAAAATAATCTAATATACTATTGAACTCTATTTGATCATCTTTAGAAACTGTGTCTATAGCTTTAACTATTTTACCATTTTCAATCATATTATTTTTTATAAGGAACTTTTCAAATCTTTTATTTTGACTATACTTAGATAAACTATAACTACTCAAAGGTCCACAAATTGATATAAAAATAATTATAACAAGAGATATTGGAAGTATAATATTTTTTACTTTCTTAATTATTGAGTAATATACCATTATTCCAAAGACCCAAATCCCTAGTGCTAAAACAAAATATCTATTTTCAGTTATTCCATAGGCATTAACTCTTATTCCCATAGAAATAAACATAAGTAATATAAGAGGAAGTATTGCTTTTGGAAACGTCTTTACAAACTTGCTTACCCAAGGATTATTCTCCTTTACTGGTGAAATTAAAAACAAGGTTCCTGTTGATATTACTCCATACCATAATACTAAATGAGAAACTAATCCTTCAGGCCACTGTCTAGTAATAATTATCTTAGCAAAATATATATATAAGATTATTGTGTATATAGAAATTAATGGCATAATTATATAAAGCATTAATATCTTAAACACCTTTGGATACTTTTCAACCTTTATAACTTCTTCCTTTTCTGGGATTCCACCAAGAAAGAAGCACTGTGCAAAAACTCCTACAACTATAAGCCATGTATAATAATATATCTCATATTTAACTTCTATTCCTAAAAGATAATCTACGGTGAACAATATTGCTATTAATCCTAAATATAAAACTATAGAATATAAAACTGTTGTAAAGAATCTTCCTAAAACCTTTATCACATACATCTCAAAACTTCCATCCTTATAAATATATGGAGTAAAAAAGAACCCTGTAATAAATATTATAATAAGACCAACATATCTAGTAACCTGAACCATATTTAAATCTTCAAGACAAAAATATACGTAGACTACTAAACAAATAGCTGCAATAATATAAATTAAGTATTTAAACTTCTCATTAGATTTACTTCTTCTTTCAAAATATAATTCAATACAAATGTATACTGGAATACTAAGTACTAAAGTCATCACAACACGTCTTAATTCCTCATCACTTCCAAAGCTTTCTCCCATATAGATTAAAGTTATAACTGCGGCTATAGATAAAAATATTGGTATAGGAAATCTTTTTACCGAATCTTTTATAGAATTTTTCCATCCATTTACTAAAGTTTTAATATACAATAATATGACCCCCTTCATTATAAAATTATTTTTCTATGTTTTATAATTACCTTTAGATAACTATTTATGTATCACTGTAAATTATACCCATTATACCATATCATCTAAATTAAAACTTTCATCTATTACACATAATATTATCATATATGTAAAGAATATTCCTATTAAGTATAAAGGAGGTGACCTTTAGTTTGAAGCCATTGCTTCTACTAAAGAGCTTAATGTTTATTCCTAAAAGAATATTATTTGAAAAAGGATCCCTGGATTATGAAATAGGCAAAAATATTTATAACACTTTTAAGGATAATAAAAATATAGAAATAATAAAATTAACTTCTAATAAAATTAAGGAAAGAATTCCTGGTGAAAACTTGCATAGCTTTTATCGTGAAGGTAAGAATACCTTAGTTGTGGGTATAAAAAAAAGAAGTAAATTTCAATCCTGTAAACCTTCTGCTAATTGGCAGTTACCCCTAGTGTCCGGTTGTATTGCTCATTGTCAATATTGCTACTTAAATACAAACCTAGGAGATAAACCTTATATAAAGATTAATGTAAATATAGATGATATTCTAAATCAAGCAAATGAATATATTAAAGAAAGATTACCTTCAAAAACTTTATTTGAAGGCTCTGCTACCTCTGATCCTATACCTATAGAACCTTATACTAACAGTTTAAAAAAAGCCATAGAATTCTTTGCTAATAGTGATCATGGACTATTTCGTTTTGTTACAAAGTTTAATGATGTGGATAGTCTATTAAATATAGACCATAAGGGTCATACAGAAATTCGATTTACTTTAAATACAGATAAAGTAATCAGTGACTTTGAAAATAGAGCCGCTTCTATAGATAAAAGAATAGAAGCTAGTGTAAAGGTGGCTAATGCTGGGTATCCTATAGGTTTTATTATTGCACCAGTATTTCTTTATGAAGGTTGGAAAAATGATTATAAACAACTTTTATTAAATCTTAATGATAAGCTTCCTGATAACTTAACTACTCCTGTTACCTTTGAAATAATATCTCATAGGTATACTCCTAGAGCTAAAAATATAATTCTAGAAGTATTTCCTGAAACAACACTTCCTATGGTTGATGAGGAAAGAAAATATAAATATGGACAATTTGGATATGGTAAATATGTATATACAAAAGAGCAATTAGAAGATATGAAAGACTTTTTTAGTTCAGAAATTGACTCTATATTTAATAATAAAGTTATAAAGTATATAATATAATGTTAAATGCAAAAGCCAAGCTATATTACCTTATATAACTTGGCTTCTTTAATGTTATAAAATTATTTTTATATCTTTTGCTTTATTCTATGTTTATATATTTTTTAATTAATTTCAGCAAATTCTTCTAAGGTTATTCCATCATTATAAATCTTTTCTGACATTTCACTACCCACATATCTCACATGCCAAGGTTCATAATTATATCCTGTTATATCTTCTTTTCCCGACTCATATCTTACTATAAATCCATATTTATATGCATTTATAGCTATCCAATTAGCTTCTGGACATCCTTCAGATATCCATCCAGAACTAGTTGCTAAATCCATAGCCTCTCCTAGTTGATGCTCACTTGCTCCAGGCTTTGCTACATATTTATCTGAATAAGATTTTCCTTGGGTTTCCACATTATATTCATATAAGTTTTTTTGTGTTTTATAAGATCTATAGCCTGATAAACCATGTAAGTAGACCCCATCCTTTGAAGCAGCATCTACTAGTTCCTCTAAAGCCTTAGCAGACTCCTTTGTCATATATCTTTCTTCTTCTGTGGATTCTGGTAAGAATTCTATATTTACTGAAACTAAATCCTTTGGCTTATAATCTGATGTTAAACCATAATTTTTATTTACCACTACTTTATCATAATCATTAATAATAAAATATCCCTCTGATTTCAAATGAAATTTATTGATTAAATAATTTGTAGCACACATGCCTAATATAACTATTACTAGTAATTTCAATATAACTCTTCTTGCTTTTCTAACCTTTTTCTTTTTTCTCATAAGACCATCTCCTTAAGTTCATATACTTATTTTAAACCTTATGAGATTATTATTTATTACTTAATGCTTACAAATTTATTACTTATTTATTAAGACATGACATTTAAACTATTCTCCCTCTTTAGTAAACCATCCTCTACTATTATTAGCTATTCTAACAAGTGTAAGCATCACAGGAACTTCTACTAATACACCTACCACTGTAGCTAATGCAGCACCTGATTGTAATCCAAATAATGAAATTGCTACTGCTACTGCTAATTCAAAAAAGTTACTTGCTCCAATCATTCCTGCTGGTGCTGCTATAGAATGTGGCAACTTCCAAAGTTTTGCCCAAATATAAGCTATTCCAAATATAAGGAAAGTTTGAATTACAAGCGGTACTGCAATTAATACTATATGAACAGGATTATTTAAAATAGTATCACCTTGGAAGGAGAATAATATAATCAAAGTTAATAATAATCCTATTATAGTCACATTATCAAATTTCTTTAAAAATACATTATTAAAATAATTTATACCTTTGTTTTTAATTATTAATGTTCTAGTTATAAATCCAAGTACTAATGGTATAACTACAAATAAAACTGTTGACAATACAAGAGTTTCTATAGGTATAACTACATCTCCAACCCCTAGTAAAAAAGCTACAATAGGAGCAAAGGCAATTAAAATAATCAAGTCATTAACTGCTACCTGAACTAGAGTATATGAAGGATCCCCTTTAGTTAAGTGACTCCACACAAATACCATAGCTGTACATGGTGCAGCTCCTAAAAGCACTGCTCCAGCTAAATACTCCTTAGCAAGTTCAGGTGCTATTATACCTTTGAATACAATAAAGAAAAAAAATGCTGATATAGCATACATTGTAAAAGGTTTAATAAACCAATTAGTTGTACAAGTAACTATAAGTCCTTTTGGTTTTCTAGTAGCATTAATTATACTTCCAAAATCAATCTTTAACATCATAGGGTATATCATTAACCATATAAGTATAGCCACAGGTATTGACACATTGTAATACTCAAATTTATTTAGAGTATTAGGTATCATAGGCAAAAACTGACCAACCAATATTCCCACTACAATACAAAGGGCAACCCATATAGTTAAGTATCTTTCAAAAATACCTAACCCTTTTCCACCATTTCCTTTATTATTACCCATAAGATAAACCTCCTATAATTCAATTTCTTTATTTTTTATTCTCTTAGCTAAATTCTTAATTTTTTCTTCAATAATTTTAGCAGTTTTAATAAATTCTTCATCTGATTTTCCAGTTGGATCCTCTAATCCCCAATCCTCTATATGCTTTCCAGGTAAAATAGGACATACAACATTACAACCCATTTTAATAACTATATCTACTTCAGGTATATCTCCTAGAAGTTTAGATTTCTGAGTCTCATTCATATCAATGTTATATAGCTCATTTATTATTCTAACTGCATCTTGATTTATTGTAGGTCTTAGTTCAGTCCCTGCAGAATAACTTTCAAAAACTTCTCCTTCATATAATCTTCCTAATGCCTCCGCCATTTGAGATCTACAAGAATTGTGAACACATATAAATGCCACCTTTGGTTTCATATTAACTTCTCCATTCTTAATTGATTAGTGTAAAGTTTTTACACTTTTTATTTTAAAAGTCTTTATATATAACATGGATTTATTTACATTTACACTTTTCTTTGCAAATACACTTCTCTGTATCTGTTGTAACACTTGTTAAAAACAATATTAATTTATTACAATTAGTATTATTTAAAAAATAATGACTCCACAGACCATCCTTTCTATTCTCAACAAGACCACAATCTATCAACACCTTCATATGATGTGAAAGAGTTGGTTGTGTAAAATCAAAATGTTCTAGAATATCACATGCACATCTTTCCCCACAGGATAATATATCTACTATTTTTAACCTATTTGGATCAGATAACGCCTTTATAATTTTTGCATTTCCTTCATAATTCATTTCAACACCTCCTTATATAGATAACTGTCTATATTTATAATATAGACCATCATCTATATAGCGTCAATATACTTATTTAATTTTCTCCCTGCGCTACATTTATTCTTAACTATGTATAGTAATATATTTGTATAATTAAAAATAAGTAACTAAATTTAATATCTAGTTACTTATTATAAAACTTTTACTATATAGTTTTTTTTATTAACTCTACTATTTGTTTAGTAGATAAAACTTGTCCCATAGCCTTTGGTTTACCATCTATCATTAAGGTAGGAGTAGTCATAACTCCTAATGAAATAATATCTACTAAAGATTCGACCTTAGCCACATCAGCTTCTATCCCTAATTCCTTTAAAGCTTCCAAAGTGTTATCATAAAGTTTAGTGCATTTAGAACACCCTTCTCCTAAAACCTTAAATTCCATATGAACTCCTCCTAAAATTTAAAACTTTAATTTTTAAGTTCCATCTTTTCTCCTACAATTTCATTCCAATTATTAATTATAGGTTTTATTATATTGGGCCCGATTTTAGATATAAACACTAGTTGTGAAACTTCCTTTGGTTCACATGGCTTATAATCTATATTTTTGCCTACCACATCTATTTGTTGCCATCCATCATTTAAGTTAAAGAAACCCTTTATTCTATAGCTATCATTCTTTATAGAATTTAAGAATTCTTCTATTTTATTTTTACTCACAACACTACTAAAATTCATAGTTAAGCTTTTTGGCTTGTTTTCCACAGTATTTGTAGAATCTTCTCCTTCAGCCCACTGATTTACTAATAAATCCTTATATAAAAAGTCCATACTAAATTCTCCAAAGGAACAAGTATCTATATCACACTTAGGATTTACATGTCTGACTTCTTTAATTACCTTCTTTAGTTCTTCATCTTCAATTAAATCTACCTTATTTATGATAGCCATATGACAATGCTTTAATTGACGATTTACTGTTTCTAAATCTTCTAATTGCTCTCTAAAATTCATTCCATCAATTAAGCATAACACTCCCTTTAAATCATAGGTTGCTTCAGGTGATAAAATCTTTACACCTTCAAGTATCTCTTCTATATTAGATGGATCTGCTAGGCCTGAACTCTCTACAAAGACATACTCTAAATCCTGATTACTCATTTCAGCTAAAGCTTGAACAAAGGATATTTTTAAACATGAGCAGAAGATAGATCCCCTATTAATCTCTACCATCTCAATATTATCTCTTTTAAGTATGGTACCATCTATGCCTAGCTTACCAAATTCATTTTGTATAACTCCAACCTTATTGCTCTTTAACACATCTAATAGCCTTAAAAGTACTGTAGTTTTACCTGAACCTAAAAATCCAGTTAATACATATAAATTGATTTTTTTCTCCATGATTTGCCCTCCTGTAGATTAATAATGTAAAGAAATACCCTTAGATTTTTAGTTTTTAGAGTTTAAAAACCTTTTCAATTCAGTAATCCGCTCTGAATTTAATGTATATTTCATCCAAGAACCGTCCTTATTACCAAGAACCAATCCACTATCTGTTAAAATCTTCATATGATAAGATAAGGTGGGTTGAGTAATATTAAAATTCTCAAGAATTTTACATGCACACAATTCCTCTGATTCTGTAAGCATATTAATAATTTTTAGTCTAGTCTCATCTGCCAATGCTTTAAACATTTGAACATATTCTGCATAATCATATTTCATAAAATTCTATCTCCTAATCTTTTATTTATAGCTATTTTATATCCCTATTATATCCCTCATATAGATATTTGTCTATATGACTTTTAAATCTATATTATTACAAATCCTAAAAAACAATATATAATTCCATTAAATACAAATAGATATCTCTACATGATTTTTTAGTCATTTAGACATAGCTAAATTTCTTAAATTCTAAATTTATATTGTATAAGTATTTTTTCCTAATGATTTAGATAAATATAACTTTTCATCAGCTTTTTTTACTAAATTATATATATCTCCTTCATTAACTATTTTAGAAGTTCCTATACCTATACTAACAGTTATCCTATCACTAACTTGTGAATATTCATGAATAATGTTAAGTTCCCTAAGATGCTTCATAAATATTTTTATTTTTTCAACAATTTCTTTCTCATTAAGCCTAGATATTATTGAGAATTCTTCTCCCCCATACCTACAGACTACATCTTCACTAAATATATCTTTTAAAGCCTTTGATACTACTTTTAAAATCTTATCTCCTTGAACATGCCCATAGTTATCATTGTATAGTTTAAAATCATCTATATCTATCATTAAAAACGTAATAACTTGTCTATTGTGACAGGCTTTTAATAATTCCAATTGCATAAATCTTCTATTATATGTATCTGTTAAAAAGTCTCTCTCACTTATTAGTTTTATCTCCTTATTTATTATAGATAATGCATTATTTTTTATACCTAAGATAAATACTGTAATAACTAAAAATATATTTATAAACTTACACAGACTTTTTTCTTTAATAAATATTATACTAACTAATAGTAGTAATAAAAGTAATACTATTAGTTTTATTTTAAATTTTTCTAACCTCATAAAAACTAATTTTATCGCTCCTCCCCATCCCTGGTAAAGTATGATAATTTTCCTCTCAACTATTTTTTCAAATAATGATTTTACTCCGTCATAACTTTAACCTACAGATTAAATATTCATACAATATTACTAAACCTTCTGACTAAAAATTTAAGCTTTAGTATATTCCATTACTATGCATCAATAAAAATAGACAATCATAATTTCATATTGGATTGCCTTCTAAATATGTTGTAGCAATATTTTCATTAGTTAATTATGCTATGTAAGTAACTTTATTTTAGTATAGATATTATCTTTAGTATCAATTAAGTTAATACTTTGTATTTAATACTTATTATTACATTTATATAAATTATTTATCCTACCGTTCTTTTATTTAGTCTATAGTCTATTTTTATCATTTGTTTATATCAAATTTTAATCTAAGAGATCTTTCAAGCTAACCTCAAGTGCAATAGCCAAACTATTTAGAGTTTTTAGAGATGGCACTGTTCTTAAATTTTCAATATCAGATAAGTATGTATTGGATATACCAGATAATTGAGCCAATTTATTTTGATTTATGCCCATTGATTTTCTAATAAATTTGATTTTTTTTCCTATTTCCACTCTATCACCCCAAACACTATTTTACGCTAATAAAGTAAAAAATCAATAGTTTTATGATTTTTTTACTGTGTATACATATTTTTTGTTCGTTTACTTATACTAATACTTAAACTATAATTTTATTATAAAAGTACGTAAATAACGTACTTTATTGGAGGTATATATATGAATTCAAGAAAAAAACTTAGAGAACTTAGAAAGTCTAAAGGATTAACTCTAAAAGAATTATCTGCTAAAACAAATTTATCAATATCGTTTATAAGCGATATTGAACACAATAGAAGTAATCCTTCTATATCTACTTTAAAAATACTTTGTAATGCTTTAGATGTACCTATAACCTATTTATTAGAAGATGATAAAACTCCATCTAATTTAGTATGCACTGATTTAGATTCAGTATTATCAATGCTAATAAATGATTTCTCATCTTGGAGTTATGATGACAAAATAGAACTAATATGCTATTTAAGAGCTAAAAAACATGTTCGAGAAACACAAAAGAATATGTGAATATATAAGTTTATATGAATAATTCAAATAATATTTAATTAAATTAAATTTTGAATTTGATTTATGCAATTACTTAATTTATTTTATATTATTTATAACATTCATCCCGTATTATGGCTTTTTTTGTAATATTTGTTTCATTTTTCTTTATTCCATTATATAATTGAAACATAATATATAATCTTAAATAGGAGTGATTGCTATGTATAATAATCTTTTCAATAAAACACACCTAAATCAAGAAACTATAGATGTATTAATCCCTATTTTAAATGAATTTGATGATTGTATATGGATAAAAAATATAAACGGAGAATATATAGCAGTTAATAATGCATTATGTAATCTTCTAGGCGAGGATAAAAATAATTTATTGCATAGTAACGGTCTTGATATCTTCGACTACTCTAGTTTTAAATTTGTCATAAAAGATGATTTAAATGTTATTAATAAAAAGAAAAAAAGTATCATGAATGAGTATTTATATATAAAAGGTAGAGAAGTTATTTTACAAACTCACAAAATTCCTATTATAAATTCTGACAATAGCTGTTACTCCTTTTTAGCTATTGGACAGGTTATTAATACAGATGAACTATACTACAACAATTTTATTATAGACAATAATTATAAAACATTATGTAATCTAATTACTGAGAGTGAAGAAAAGCGTGAGCAAGTTTCTTATGAAGAAGTTCATGAATATCTTATGGATATATATGAAACCCTAGACATAAATGGTACAAGCCTTTGGATATATGATGATTTTAAAAAGATGTTAATAAAGCAAATGTCATTAGGCATTACTGAAAACATATCTGTCAATGATACCTTTTCTATAAGTGATCTCTATAAAGATGAATTAATAAATATTTCTACGAAAATAAACTCACCCACTTCTTTAAAAAACTGTGAAAATTTTTATTGTAATAATGGATTTTGTCAAAGCTATAAGTATTTTCTTAAAGATAATTATATAATTATTATACCTATAGTCTATAGTAACTCCAGACTTCTAGGTGTTTTAAATTTATATTATAATGAGTCATTTGACACAGAATCTAATGCTAAATATATTGTAAGGACTTCTAAGAGATTAGCCTTATTACTAAAAAATATATATTTATCTACCCAATTGACATATCAGTTGCAGAAAAAGATTAAACTTGAAAATGAATTGAGTAGATTTCTTAATATCGCAGTTGATTTATATGTGATTATAGATACTAAAGGATATATTAAAAAAATAAGTTCTAATATACCTTTCATACTGGGCTGGGACTTTAATGATTTGAAAAAGATTCCTATTAAGTCACTAATAAAATCAACAAGTAATAGTATAAATTTCAAAGATATTTTGCATACCTGTAACAAAAAATTTTATGGTGGAATCTGTGAAGTAAAATGTAAAAACAATTCCTTCAAATTAATTGAATGGTATTATTATCACCAACAAGAAACACAGGAAATATTTATTACTGGTAAAGATGTAACTAGCTTTTCAAAACTTGAAGAAAAAGTTGCCTATTTAGAAGAACAAGTAGAATGTGAGAAATTTAAAACAGATTTTCTAGCAAATATCTCCCATGAATTTAAAACTCCCTTAAATATAATACTAGCAAGCATTCAGTTAGAGCTTAATAGTTATAATAGTGTAAATGATAATAATAGTATTTACTATAATCGTCTTAATATGATAAAACAAAACTCATATAGACTTCTTAGATTAGTTGATAACCTAATTGATGTAACCCAAGTTGATAGTAACAATATAAAGCTATATAAAGAAAATGTTAATGCTATTTCATATTTTGAAGATGTGGTAGACTCAGTTTCTGAATATGTAAAGAAAATGAATAAAAATATAATATTTGATACTAATGAAGAAGAAGTATTTCTGGATTGTGATCCTGAAAAAATTCAAAAAGTAATTTTAAATTTAATTTCTAACTCCATAAAATACACAGAAGTTAATGGCAACATATGGATTACACTAATAACTAACTGGGATGAGCATAGGCTATATATTTCTGTAAAGGATGATGGTGTAGGTATACCAAAGAATAGTTATGATATTATATTTGAAAGATTTAAACAAGTGGATAATTTATTCATAAGAAGGGCTGAAGGAAGTGGAATCGGATTACCCTTAACTAAATCCTTAATTGAACTTCATAGTGGAGAAATATGGGTAAATAAGACTATAGACAAAGGCTCAGAGTTTATCTTTTACTTACCTATAATCTCTGAAAAAGATAGTAAAGTTAATTATTTTTATAATAAAGTTATAGACTCTAGAGGTGAGAGACTTAAGATTGAATTTTCAGACATTTATTCCTATTCTAATTAAATCTACTTATCCTATCAATGACTCCATTATATTATTAATGTAAAAAAGGTCTACCTCAAAAAAATTTTGAGATAGACCTTTAAATTTTTATTTAGTTACTTTAATATAATTTCCAACAAAAGACGTAGTTCCACTTTGCTCAAACCTAATATAAGCATTGTCAATTTTATCTTCATCTACTGCGTAAACTAGATGAGTTTCTTTTGTTTCATTCGGTGCAAAATCACTGAAGAAAAAGCTTTTTCCTTCATAATCTGATTGATCAAAGTATATTGGTGCATTATCCATTTGAAGGTTATTACCATTACCCCAATAATCACTTAGAAATTGGAGATTACCATCTGATGCTTTCTTCATAAACCCAATTCTCGGATAAATATTTATATCTTTTAGTTCTTTATCAAAAGGATTCTTAATGGTTAGAGTTACATAAACATACTTCATTCCTACTGTTTCAGTAATAGTATTCATTTTATTATTTTCCCATTTTTCCTCATTAACTCTTTCATAATCCTTTAGTGTTCCATCTTCATTTATAAATGTAAGATACTCATTATAGTCAGAGAACTTATTTTTATCTAACTCAGGTAACTTATCTAATACCTCAATATTATTTACAGTAAAAGTTGGATTTTTATCAGGGAACCCTTCATCACTTATTTCTTCCCCAATATTAAATACATGATCAGTTGTAATTCCAGGTTCTACATATTCTACTTCTTCTTTATCATTATCTGCAATATCCTTTAACTCATCTGAAAAGGCTGGAACCTCTACAAATTCTCCAGGAATCTCTTCACATTTAATATTTTCTGCTACTTTTTTTAGCTCTTCTAAAGAAGTATTGTCAGCACCATAAATTGTAACGACATATCCCCCCTCTTCATAGAACATATTGATAATATGGTTATACTCCAGTCCTTCTCTTGTGAGAATTTGTGCCTTTACGCCGCCAAGGGTTGTTTCTTCTACATCACTTACGTAAATTTGCTCAAAATGAGTTGTATATACAGGTGGACAAATAGTTATTCCACCTACACTATGGTCACCATTAGGATGATATTTTCCAAGAGCATTTTCAGTCTCTATATATCCTTCTGGAATATACCCAGGAGTCACCTTCATTGCAGGTACTTTAGTAGGAGCAGCTTCTGTTTGAATATCACAAGTAAGTGTTCCTGTTCCTTCATTTTTACTTGTTGTAACTAAATAATGTTTAACTGCACCATAAGCTGTTGCAGATATTGCTAATGTAGCTGTAATAGCTGCAATAAGTACTATTATCTTTTTCTTCATAATTTTTCTCTCCTTTTTATTAGTGCTCTGAATAGAGTCTGTATTATTTTCACTTTGAATAAAATCTTGATTTTTAATGATGTTCACTTTTTGATTTTTATATTTTTGAGAAAATTCATGAGGCTCCATGATGTGCTTTAACTCTTCTACAGCATTTTCTTGACCTAAAAGATACATCAATTTATCAAGATCTGTTTTATTATCCATACAATTCATCTCCTATCATTTCTTTTACCATCTTTCTGGCACGTTCATATCTTTTTGCTGCAACGTCTTCACTAATGTTTAGTAATGATGATATCTCTCTATAGCTGAGTTCATAAAAGCACCGGTACTGAATTATTTCACAATATTTTGATGGTAATTTAGAAAGTAATTGTGTAATCATATGTCTATCTTCTACTGTTTTTACAGAAGGAACCCCCTTTTGGTTTTCACTTGTCACTTTTTCATCTACCTCTTTAGTGAATAACTGAGTTTCTTTCCTATTTCTACGATATAAATCAATGGATATGTTTTTTATTGTATATACAACCAATCTCTTAGTTTTTAAACTTTCTACCACATAAATAGTTGGTATATATGGAATTAGCTTTATAAATGCATCTTGAACTGCATCCTCTGCTTGTTCTACATTATTTAAAATTGAGTATGCAATACCATACATCTTATTTTCATATGCATCATAGAGCTGTGCTAGCATATTATTTTTAAAATTTTCATCCGATGAAATCTCCACCTAATCACTCCTTGCTGTTTAAGAGTCCTCTTACTAAGATATAACGAATGAGAACTTACAATTCTGACATTTTCATCTTAAATTCAAAACAATTACTAATTATATAATAATATGGTTTGCTTTTAATAAATACCATTATTGTAATTAAGCTTTATAATAGAAATTTAAGATATAATTTTACACATAAAAAAAGAGCATTTATACATGAAATACTCTCTTTCAACGTTAGTCTTTTATAATAGCTTTTCCAAATTCTCCACTAATTCACCTATTGCATTAACATAATACTCTATTATTCTATCTGCAACTTCATTTGCTAAATTTTCATTATAAATATGAGAAGTGGAATTTCTATCTTCTAATAAATTAATCCAAACTTTATCATCGGATATTAAATTATTTACGTAGGCTTTCTTAAATATAGTTCTTGGAAATGAATTTTCAAGAGTAACCCCAAGATATTTCATGAACTCCTTCATAGTCTTATGAGTAAGTTCATAGGTAAATTCAAACCTTTGAATAAGACTATCTCTAATTATTTCATTTTTACCATCATAAATATCACTTACCTCTTTTAATTTCCCATATGCCTTTTTCAAGTTCATATATTTAAACTCTATACTTCTCATATAAGATTACCCCTTCCTTTTCTACTTGCTCTATAAATAGCTCATCTTCTATTCTTCTCATATTTGAAAAATCAAACTCTAATAAAGTTGGGCTGGTATTTTCTATTTCTTCTATGAACTCAAATATATCACAGTCAGCATATACAGCCAAATCTATATCACTTTTTAGTTCATTATCACCCCTAGCTCTTGAGCCAAAAAGTACCACCTTGTTTATACTTTTATATTTTTTTGATATACATATAATTGTATCTACTATTTCTCCATCTAAATTCAAAAAATCACCCCTTATATTATATAAAACCTATAATGTTATATGATTTATCTTACCATTTTTAAAAGATTTTATAATATCATGTCCTAAATTAATCATTATCATTTTATCATAAACATATTCATTTAAATACTTTTATCTATTCTCCATAAAACTTAGGTGAGACCTTTAAATTTTTAATTGGCTCTAACTTAACATGCCTTCAGCTTCTTTTAATATGTAATAAATTCCTTGAAACCCCCATGGTACCTACAACTAGTTAAATAGTTTTATTGTTAAATATAAAGCTAGTTTCCTATAAAAATATTAATATAGTTATAATTTTGCATAGTTAAGACTCTAATTTTAAATTTTTTATAAATTAGACCGTGCTATTAAATAAGTTGATATATGCTTAAGCTCAAAAGAGGGCAAAACTTTCGTTTTACCCTCATATTTATTCTATTAAATTTTTGTCTTAGAACTCTGCAGTTCCTGTAGTTCTTGGGAATGGTATTACGTCTCTGATGTTGCTCATTCCAGTTACGTACATTATCATTCTTTCGAAGCCTAGGCCAAATCCAGCGTGTTTTGTGCCACCAAATTTTCTTAATTCTAGGTACCACCAGTAGTCCTCTGGGTCTAATCCTAATTCGTTGATTCTGTCTACAAGAATATCATATCTTTCTTCTCTTTGGCTTCCTCCGATGATTTCTCCTATACCAGGAACTAATAAGTCCATAGCTGCTACAGTTTTGTTGTCATCATTCATTCTCATGTAGAAAGCTTTGATTTCTTTTGGATAGTCAGTAACGAATACTGGTTTTTTGTATACTTCCTCAGTAAGATATCTCTCATGCTCTGTTTGAAGGTCACAACCCCATTCTACTGGGTACTGGAACTCTTTATCAGCTTTCTTTAATAATTCTACAGCCTCTGTATAAGTTACATGACCAAAGTCAGAAGTTGCTACGTGGTTTAATCTTTCAAGTAATCCCTTATCTACAAAACTGTTGAAGAATTCAATTTCTTCTGGAGCATTTTCAAGAATATAGTTTATAATATACTTTATCATATCTTCTGCCAATGTCATGTCATCCTTAAGGTCTGCAAAAGCTATCTCTGGCTCTACCATCCAGAATTCTGCCGCATGTCTTGCAGTGTTAGAGTTTTCAGCTCTGAAAGTTGGTCCAAAAGTATAAACATTTCTAAATGCAAGAGCATATGCTTCTGCTGCAAGCTGACCACTAACTGTAAGGTTTGTTTCCTTACCAAAGAAGTCATTCTTATAATCTATTTTCTTATCCTCAGTCATTGGGATGTTCTCAAGATTCATAGTTGTAACTCTGAACATTTCTCCTGCACCTTCACAGTCACTTCCCGTAATTATTGGAGTGTGAGTATAAACAAATCCTCTTTCATTGAAGAAGCTATGAATTGCATAAGCAACTAAAGAACGTACTCTAAATACTGCTGAAAAAGCATTACTTCTAGGTCTTAAGTGAGCTATAGTTCTTAAATATTCAAAGGTATGTCTCTTCTTTTGAAGTGGATAATCATTACTTGATTCACCTTCTACTACTATTTTTGTAGCTTTAATTTCAAAAGGTTGCTTACTTCCTGGAGTTAATACAAGCTTTCCTTCAACTATTATAGATGAGCTAATACTTAACTTTTCTATATCTTTAAAGTTATCAAGGCTATCCTCGAATACAACTTGAAGGTTTTTAAAGAAGCTACCATCATTAACTTCTATAAAACCAAAAGCTTTAGAACTTCTTAAAGTTCTAATCCATCCTGAAATACAAACATCTTGGTCTGCGTATTTTTCACTTTCTCTGTAAAGACTTTTTACTAAGATTGTTTCCATAATAAAATCCTCCTTTTATAATTTGATTATTGCCTGTTGAGGTAATATGATTCTATTTTAAGACAATAAAAAAACCTTTCCTTCCCTAAAAAATAGGGACGAAAGGATACATTCCGCGGTACCACCCAAATTATCATATTGATCAACTCAACAAGTACAAAGATCTCTCTTGATACTCTTCCCTTTTAACGGTGAGATTCCGTCTAAGTCTACTCTCATAAGATTTCGGTTAGAAACTCCGAGATGTTCTTCAATAAGAGCTTCATATTGACCTTCCACCATCGTCAACTCGCTTTAACTACTTCTCATATTTACTCTTCTCATCACAGTCTTTATTTTAATCTATTAACTAGTATTTTCAAATTTATATTATTTATTCAAAACACTTGTTATCTATTATTATATGTGCATGATTTTAGAATGTCAACTATTGGTGAAAAATTTTGTATTTGTTATAATCTAGCATTTGTTATAATATTATATTATAGCTTAATATCTATTAATTATTTATATTTTTGGAGGATATTCTATGAAAGAAAAAGTCCCTTTTACTAAATTTCAAAAGTTCCTTGAAGCTCTCTCTCTATTAATCTTACTAAGCTCAATAATCTACCTAATATTCATTTGGAGCACCCTTCCTGATACTATCCCCTCTCATTATAATGCTAAAGGAATTGTTACCAACTGGAGTGGGAAAGGTATGCTACTTATAATGCCTATAATTTCAATAATTTTGTACACAGGACTTACAACCCTAACACTGTTTCCCAATATATGGAGTGTGCCTGTAGAAATCACAGAAAAAAATCAAAACTTTGTATATACTAATTTAAAAACTATGCTTATAGTTATAAAATTAATCTTAGTATCTGATTTTGCTTATATGACAATATGTTCAGCAACTGAAAGTTCTTTAAGTGCTTTATTTACTCCTATAGTTTTAATTGCTGTATTTGGTACACTTGCCTTTTTTATGACAAGAATAATTAGAGGAAGCAAAAAACTGGAATAATATACTTAGAATGTATTCAAAATCTTAATTAAATAAAGGAGCTTAGATATTAATATATCTAAGCTCCTATTTATTATTAATTAAGATTTAATATAGAATCATCAGAATTAAAGGTATTTGCATTATATAAGAATAACATATCTGTTATATCCTTCGACTCAATTAACTCTTCCATATTATCCATGTAATACCTAAGATCTACCACATCTATCTCTCCATAGTGTGAAGTTAAAAAAGGCAGAAAACTATTGGCATAGGAATCTTTAACTACTAATAGCTTCTTCTTTGGATCTCCTAAAGATTTAATATTAATATGTGGATGATTTCCTCCTGTAAACACTTCATACTTATCCTTTTTATCTAAATTCTCACTGCTATATAGTGTGCCGGTTCTCTTTTGCTCAGTTATATAATTAACCACCATTTCCCCATTTTCTTTAGGTATATATACATTTATACAATCCGGCTTTCCTCTCTTATCTCCTATTTTTGAAGTTAAGCTTCCATAAAAATCATTAGCAACTAACTCAACCTGAAAATCTCCCTCTTTTTTAGGCTCTAGCCCCAAACTCTTACAAAATTCCACATAGGCAAGATAAGCACCTTTGCTAGTCCAGTGATGGTCTGTCCTGTAGTATAGATACTTATCCTTATTATTTATAAGTGCATCATAAGGATTAATATATTTTACATTAGAACTTAACTTTCCTTCTATATACTTCATATATTTCAACTGATTATCCACTGGTGCATATTTAGGTAGCTTATCCTTTAGAATCTCTGTAGCTGTTGGTATCAGCATAAAGCTTGTATTTATATTTTCGTGTTTCTTTACAAATTCATTAATAGCTAAAACCTTATGGTCAGTTTCTTCCTTTGATCGCTCTTCAAAGTCTTCAATAAGTTGATTATTCTTTCCTATAAATACATCATTACTTTCACTTTTACCCACTAGTTTATCTACCTTAGACTTAACATTTATAAATAAACCTCTTCCTGGAAATTGGTCTGATATATAACTCTCATAATGTTTAATATAATCACCACTAAGAAGTGCTCCCAAAGAAAACTCTGGTCTACTAGCTAGATTTCTATTTTCTGCTTCCGAAAATGCTTTTTCTCTTCTTAACATATTACTTACAGACATTATAGCTATAAATAAGAGAAATACTACTGCCATTAGCCTTCTATTCACCTTGTTACTTTTATCCATTTCTCTCACTCTGCTTTCTTTAAAATCTAAAATATAGGAAAGGATTATAACTTTCACTAACTAAATAAACTATAGATAAAATTAAAACTAACATATTAATAGCTATAACTATATATACGCCCTTTAACTTATACTTATTTTTTATATAAGCAATTAAATTTTTAATCAAAGGCGTTGAGCAAATAATTGCTATCACTATAAGTATTAGATTTGTTTTCAAGGTATATTTAGCCATATTATCCATAAATATATTTTTTCCTATTCCAAACATAATCTTTATGTAATTTAGTGCATCTTTAACTTTTGATGTATCAAAGAATACCCAGCTTATAATTACTAAAGCTACAGTATATATGTGAGCAATAGCATCAGGGACTTTATTAAGAATTTTTCCTAAAAATAATTTTTCAAGAAATATGAATACTCCAAAATATAGGCCCCAAATTACAAAATTCCAACTAGCTCCATGCCATAGTCCTGTGGCAAACCATACTATAAGTAAATTTCTAAATTGAACAGCCTTCCCTCTTCTATTTCCTCCTAAAGGAATATATATATAATCCCTAAACCATGAACCTAGGGATATGTGCCATCTTCTCCAAAACTCACTTATACTCTTAGACATATAGGGATGATTAAAGTTCTCTAAAAATTCAAATCCAAACATTTTTCCAAGACCTATTGCCATATCAGAATAACCACTAAAATCAAAATATATTTGTAGTGTGAAGGCAATTATACCTATCCAAGCTGTTAATATAGATAATTCTTCAATAGGAATCCCCTTAATAGAAGTCCAAATCATGCCTATATTGTTAGCAATAATAACTTTTTTTCCCATACCTGCAATAAATCTTTCTACCCCTTCTCCAATTTTATCTATAGACTCACTTCTGTTATTAAGTTGGTCTTCTATATCATTATATTGGACAATTGGTCCAGCAACTAGTTGCGGAAACATAGTAATATATGCCCCGAAATTTATAATATTTCTTTGTGCAACTACCTTTCCCATATATACATCTGCTACATAGGATATAAGCTGGAATGTATAAAAAGATATTCCCAGTGGTAAGGGTAAATTTCTTATCTGAAGATTAACACCAAAAATTCCATTGATATTATCAATTAAAAACCCATAATACTTAAAGAAAAATAAAAAACTTAAATTTAGTACAATTACTGTAATAAATATAGCTGTTCTTTTTTCACTATCTTCCTTATTTGACTCTATCATAAGGCCACCTATATAATCAATTAATATAGAGCCTAACATTAAGAAGATATATATTGGTTCCCCCCAAGCGTAAAAAATCAAACTCATTATAAGAATTACTAGGTTTTTAAATTTCCTAGGACATATATAATAAATTATTAAAGTAATTGGCAAAAACATAAATAAAAATATCAAACTACTAAAAACCAAATTAATCACTCCAATTAAAATATAGTTACTACTTAAACGCTTTATTTATCGCTGCTTCTATGGTCGCCGAATCTCTTGAAATGATCAATATTAAGTACTTTCCTTTTATATCTAATACACGATTACTTATTATGTCATATTCCTCGGGTCTATAGCTATTAAAACTATCGGATTGTTTTTTTATTCTTCCCTCAACTTTAGCCTTTAATTGCTCTATAGCCTCTTCACTTTTCCCTTTCAATACAAGGACTTCATTAGCATCCATATTACTCTTAGGTGCGTATAAAATAAAATCTTCTACTTCATTTTTACTTATATAATATAACTTTCTTAGCTTTGAACTATCCCCTACATCCATGTGCTCGCTGTTTATAATCTGTGAAAGATCATTTCTTAAGCTATCCATATCTGCATCCTTAACTTTAAGAATTTGGTATAAAGCTATAAATACAATCAATACTACTGCTATCAAAATATAATAATAATTTTTATACTTTTTCATATTTATCTCCTAATTATTTGATGTAATCCCTTGGTGTAAATAAGATAACCATTTTAAATAAAAATCATATTTAAAGTGTACTCCATCTTGCTCATAGAACTCAGCCTTATCCCTTACCAATACATCAATATTTAAATAATTAACTGCTGTTTCTTTACTTACTTCATAAGCTAATTTTCTAAACTCATCTAAATTAGTATTAGTAAGCCTTCCATTAGTTTCTATAGCCCTATCCATAACTGGTAGAGGTGCTTGTATGTATACATTAGTATTAGGTAATTTTGTCTTAATCTCATTTATAAATTCTATGTAATGAGCCTTAAACTTATCTGGACCTCCAGGTCCACTTCCATCGAATGCTATTACATCATTCATTCCATATAAAAGTACTACATTTTTAGGCTGTAAAGATACAACTTTATCTATGTTTTCTTTTCCTTTAACTACAGTATCTCCTTTATTACTTATTACATTATACTGATTTACTAGTTCCATCTCCATAAGCCCTTCTGTAATAGAGTCTCCCATAAATACTGTATTTTCATAGAACTTATAAAAATCAACTTCTTTATCCTCTACAACCACTTCAGGAGTATGATGTTTCTCTATCTTATCTTGGATTAAACTTAAATCAGCCTGTTCTAAATCTTTCAAGTGCTTTCTCCCTAATAGTACTCTTTGCTTTTCATTCATCTGAACCTTTTTATTATCTATAAAGGTATGTATACCTATTGCTGCTATTATCACTACTAATATTATTACTATAATTGTCATAATTCGAAAACTTCTTTTCTTCATGTTATCTTCCTCTTCTGTCTAATATTTATCTTCCATAATCATTCTAATACAACAAATTTAATATTTGGTTACAAAATCCTTACGTTTATAAAAAACTTCCCTTCATATAAAGAAACCTAAGCATAGATATACTTAGGTTTTTTCATCATCATAATAATATATGTTTCTCAAAATTTTGATACTTATCCCATTATAGGTTATCCTAGCTAAGCTTTAATATATAACTTAAATTCTCATTTTTAATAATAAATTTAAACACTAAAACTCCTATAATTGAAACTACTACAAATTCTCCTATGGCAACTTGTAATACAGAAAGCCAAAATGGTAGATTTATCATGTAGTAAAGTTCTGCCCCTATAATTAAAGCATTTGATATAGTTGCCCATAAAGATGCTATAAATAGTGCAAGTGTTTTATTATAGCCTTCTTTTTTAGTTAAAATCTTCTTAGTTTTCCAAATTAAAACTAGAGCTATTAAACTAGCTAAGCTTCCAAATATCATATCTACTATTGCCATAGGGCTAAGTAGAAAATTTGAAATTGCACATCCTATAGTTAAGGCTGGAATATATAGTGGGTCTATAAATGCCAAAAGTACCATTACCTCTGATAATCTAAATTGAATATTCCCAAAGGCAAAGGGTGCGATAACAGCAGTAACCGCTACATAAGTAGCTATGATTAATGCCATCTTTAATAATTTTTTAGTATTGTTGCTAGTATTCATAAATATAATACCCTCCTCATTTTTTAGTAGTGTAAGCTCTTAGCCTTACTAGATTCATATATTGCCCTATTTACCCTATACAAACCTACTAATAAAATAATGAGTCTAGCTATGTCACCTCACTAGCTCCGCACCTATCATTAACTCAGCATTTTCTTTATCTAAAAAATCCCACCTATACTTATTGGTGATTAAATATATTTATATATCTCATAGAAAAAATAAAGACCGTCATATAAATGACAGCCTTGTAATCCTTGTACATAAATAAAGCTCTACCTTTTTATGATGAGCTAATTAAAAGATTTCAATGCCGTAGTTTTATTTAAAGACAGGAGGCTTACGAACTGTCACTCTTATTTTGTTCAATCTCATTATATAATGTAAAGTGGTGAATTTCAAGTGTTTCATAGACTTTCAGAAGATTTATTTTATTATTTATTCTCATGTAATATTATTATTTTCTATATTTTTCGTTGGAAATTTTGTTAGAATAATTTTTATAATGAAATTTATCAAAATACTATATTACTATTAATTTTTGCATCCTTCAATGGCATGGTTTGTGCACTAAATATGCATTAACCTAAACTTATCCATACATCTATAATTTATCTTAACATATTAACAATCGCATCTTTAGATTTTATTTTATCTTTATATATACCTTGAAATTCTTTTGGTATTTGTTACTTCCACTTAGAGTCTTGTAGCTTGTATTTACCTTGATATTCACCTACTGGTACATAACATGGCTTACCATCTAATGATGGTGTTTGTAAAGCAATATTATTACATGTTCATTTATATCCATAGGTGCACAACTCCATCTGTTATAAGCTTGATTGGTTTCATATCCTTTAATGAAATAGCTTCATTAGGAAACTTCTTCTTGTATTCATTTAATAAAACTTCTGGTGAGAAAATTCCTCCTGTCTCTATAACACATATATTTTTTCCTTTTTCTAATGTGCCATCATTTTTAAAAATTTCTACTATTTCTACGTTTGAAATTGTATAAGGTATATCTTCTATCATGGGTGAAGTTGCATTTTCAACAATCCCTTCTATGATTATAGATTAATACCCTTTTACTCACTTTTCATACTTCTTATAGCTTGCACATTTTTCAACTTATATCCACATATTACAGAAATAAAATTCCAGTACATTAAGCATACTGGAATTTTATTTCTAAATCTTTTTATAAATTATAATTTAAATATTATCTTTAATTTAATTCTGTAATATCTTTTTCTTCTGCTAAACCAATTCTCCATTGTCCTGATTTACTTCTTGCGGAGTAATAAAGCAAGTATCTATTTTTCAATCTTACTAAACTTGATTTATATAGAGTACCGTTATCAAAAGAATCTTCCCCTTGTGAAGGATTGAATAGATTTTTCATTGGCAAAAAATTCACTCCATCTTTTGATACAGCATAATACAGTCCTTGATTTCCCGCTTCATTATTATTATAGCCGTTAATGACTATCTCATATCCTAAATCTGTTTTTATTAAATCATGATGCCATAGATGGAAGGTGGATAGCTTGTCTTGAAATTTACATACCTGAATATCCTTAAAGTTTTTAAAATCATTAGTTTCCGTATAATATAAATCACTACTATAGTTAGAAAACCATATTTTATATACACCTTTATCATAAATTATAATTGGTGACACATAGTCATATTTTTTGTTAAAGGTATCGGGGGCTAGAACTAATTCTTTATCACTCCACCTTACACCATCCTTACTTTTCATTACATAAACCATATTAGTACCATTATCTGTATTTTTATTGTCACTACTAGATGGATTATATCTAAAATACACTTCTAATGTATCATCCACTAAACAAATATTTATATCAGAGTAATGACCTCCATTTGCAACATCTTTAGGCATATCTAAAGGATTCTTAGAGCCTTTTAAATAATTAAAATTACTTCCATTATTACTAACCAATATTTGTGGATTTTCATAGTCGTCATTCCCATTAGGATAAGGTGTTAATCCCATCACGTACTTATATCCATTCCAACCCTTTGGGGCATACAAAACATCTGGATGAACTGCTTGATTACTTCTATCATAAGTTGGAGTCACTAAAGGACTTTTAGCATTAGTATAAAATTTACCCCAAGATGGTATATTTAATAAATCCTTGCTAACAGTTCTTTCATTTCCTATAGCAATAATATGCTTTATATTACTTCCCTTTTCAATCATAAATTCTTCCATAGTTTTATTTAATATTTTTGAACCAACATCAATTAAAGGCATATTGAGAACACCACTTGCTGAACATGCTGATATAAATTCTGATGTATTATTACTTGAAGCCATCATAATTTCACCATCGCGATATAAACTTATATTCTTATTCATTAACTTTAAATCCACATTTTTAAAATAATTAGCTATATCTATTTTTTTCATCTTAAGATTAGAAAATGTCCTATAAAAGGTATCCTCATTTCCTGCAAAATATATAGTTGAATTATTTTTATTTCTTAGAAATTTATATGTTGATAAATAATTATCTGATATTATTACTGGTGTTTCATTCATCATTCCAATGTATGATAATAACATTACTTCTTTAAGATTATCACCTTTTGAAAGAATATATGTATTATTATCTTTAAATTCTTCAGCAATTCTGATGCTAAGATTAGTACTATCCTTTTCTTGAACTCTATTTACTTCCAATCCTTTTTCTACAAGTTCATCTTCTATATTCTTTGAAATTGAATTTTCTTCTCCAATTAAAATTATTTTAGTTGATTGTAATCTACTAATCTCATTCTTTACTAAATCACTCAACACTTCTCTTTCAGTTAAAAGGATTGGTGCATTATACTTTTTACTTAGTGATAATGATAAACATCCTTCCATAAAATTTTTATTATTTATTATAACGGTAATATCAGAACTTTTCCATATTTTTTGACACATACTTATAGCTGTTTTTTCAGGATTTTCTTCAGTAAATCGACTTACTTCTAACATGTCTTTATGATTTGCTAAATTCATACTATTACTATTTGCCATAGTGCTAATAGCTTGTTCATTATTTTTAGACCAATTATTTAACCACTTTAAAAAATAAACTCCTATAATTATAATGCATATACTCACTATTGGTATTATAAATAATATAATCCTCTTTTTAATAAATTTTCTACGTCTTCTACTTTTCCTCATATTAATACTCCATTTACCTTATTTTTATATTTAATATATAATTTTTCAAAAAATCATATATTAAGTAACATCAACCATTCCATTATACACGTTAAGTAGATATTAAATATTACATTAACATTACAATTTTGGAATATATGATCTTTTATTATGGTAAACGAGTGGCTAGTATATAATTGTGAAAACAAAAAGCCAAGAATTGAATTCTCAGCTTTCTTTTTTCTAAAATATCCCTTAGATTTTTTATATGATTAATTAAGTCTTCTTCCAATTTCTTCGAGGCAAGCTTTTGCTTTATTCATTATTGGAATTAACTTACCCTTTTTATCTTCTTTAATTTTACTAATACTTTTATCTAAATCTTCATACTTTCTTTCTATAATTCGTTTTGTAATATCTGGATATTCCTTTAGCAGCTCTATATCACTTTCATTTATATTATCATACATAACCATGTCATTTATGGCATCTGCCACTCTATTATATATATTTATTTTAATTAAGGTTGGTGAATCATCCTTTGCACGATCAAACTCCTTTTTCCTAACAAACCATGGTTCAGGAATATCTTTTTCAAGGTTATCAGCTTCACTTTCAAAAATAACTAGATTTTTAATGCACTCTCTATGTTCGATTACATCAAAATATCCTAAATATTCAGTCTTTTTAACTCTTTTTATTATTTCTTTAAATTCCATAAGCCCACTTCCTTTCTTATATTATATAATTCTAGGCTTCTTTAAACATTCCTTCTATATTATATACATTATTTTTCACTAAAATACACAAAATAAGTTAATGAGGGCTTTTGGAACTTTTTCCTTTGTTAAATTCATGTTAATTTTTCTTTATCTATTGTTAAAACTTTCTACTCTTTGTTAAATAAAATGTTTTTGTGTTACTATTAAGTTAAAATTATTGTATCTTTAATTGTGTCTTTAGAATGAATATTATTTGAATACATATTATTTATTGGAGGTTTAACACTATGGAATCATTGTTTTTAATTATTAACCTTTTAGGAGGTCTTGGAGTATTCCTATTTGGTATGAAGATCATGGGAGATGGTCTTGAAAACCTAGCTGGCGAAAAGTTAAAGGGCATCTTTGATAAAATTACCTCTAATCCCCTTAAGGGTGTAGCAACCGGTGCTATAGTTACTGCTATAATTCAAAGCAGTAGTGCTGTAACTGTTATGGTAGTTGGATTTGTTAATGCAGGGATTATGAATTTATCTCAGGCAGCCTATGTAATCATGGGTGCTAATATTGGAACAACTATAACAGCTCAATTAATTACCTTTGATTTTGATGCTATTGTTCCTTTATTTATTGCTGTTGGAGCTTTTCTAGTATTATTTACTAAAAAGAAAAATCTTAAAGAATTAGGTCATATAATTTTAGGATTTGGTGTTCTATTTTTAGGTCTTACTTTAATGTCTTCTGCTATGTCTCCTCTTAGAGAGTCACCAGTATTCACAAAGCTTATTTTAAGTCTAAAGGGACATGTATTCTTAAGTCTTTTATTAGGAATAGGGATGACTGCTATAATTCAAAGCTCCTCTGCAGTTACTGGAATTTTAGTTGCTTTAGCTTCTGTTGGAAGTCTCCCAATTGATGTAGCTATACCAGTGCTATATGGAACTAATATCGGTACTTGTGTTACTGCTCTAATATCCTGTTTAGGAACTAGTAAGACTGCTAAGAAAGCGGCATTAATTCACTTATTCTTTAATGTAATAGGTAGTGTAATATTTTTAATTCCACCAGTTTCTAAATTACTATTAACTACAGTAACAACTCTTACCCCTGGTGTAACTGGAGTAGTTGTGGCAAAACAAATTGCTAATGCCCACACTATATTTAACGTAATTAACACTATATTAATATTACCATTTACAAAATACTTAGTAACTTTAGTTAATTTCATACTTCCAGGAGAAGATGAAAAAGAAGTTGATGGAGTTAAGTATATAGATGACAGACTCTTAGAAACTCCAACTATAGCCTTTGGTCAAGTTACTAATGAGATTATTAGGATGGGTACTTTAGCTAAGGAAAATATAGAAACAGCCTTAAAGGGCTTTACTGATAATAATGAAGATTCAATTAACAAAGTATATAAGAATGAAGCTTTAATAAATCTATTAGAAACAGATATAACTAGATATCTAGTTAAATTATCCAATTCTGATATTGGAGATGAGCAAAGAACTACTATAGCTTCATATTTCCATGTAGTTAATGATATAGAACGTATAGGAGATCATGCTGAAAATATTGCTGACCTGGCTAAAGATAAGCTTTCTAAGAATGTTAAGTTTTCCAAAGATGCCATTGAAGAACTTAAAGTAATGGTGAATATTTGCATAGAAGCTTTGGAGCATAGCATAGAATGTTTCTCTGATTATAGTGATAAAAAGGCTTTAGATGTAAGGACTTTAGAAGAAAAGATAGATACTTTAGAAAAAGATTTAAAGATATCACATATCAAAAGATTAAATAATGGTTCATGTGATGCAATTGTAGGTACTATATTCTTAGATCTTATTAGTAATCTTGAAAGAGTGGGTGACCATGCTGTTAATATCGCTGAAATACTTTCCTAAATATAAATATGACCCTAAAGTAAATTATTAAATACTTTAAAAGCTACAATTCAAAATTGTTGAATTGTAGCTTTCCCCTTTTATATAGATTAGTTTTTTAATTTACATTTTTTAAACTATTATGGTATTTATGCATCCATTAGCTCTAGCTATAGATTCTAATTCCTTCATATAATCATTAGTAGGTACTGTAGTCTCAAGTAATTCCTTTCTTACTCCCATAGGTCTATATTTAATTAGCTTATATTGAATATTAGGATTAATTTCAGCTAATAGCTTACTTCCCATGTCAACAGTATGATTATTATTAAGAACTTCTGGTACTACTACTGTTCTAATTTCGTATATCTTATCAAGCTTTCCAAGCTCTCTTATGTTTTTTATTACTGTTTCATTAGTGTGACCTGTAAGCATCTTATTTTCTTCTGGATAAAAAGCTTTTAAATCTATCATAGTTTTATCTGTTACTTCTAATAGTTCTTTATCCTTATATATAGGAGTAGACCCATTAGTGTCTATAAAAGTTGTTAAACCAAGACTCTTTACTTTTGTAAATAGCTCCTTTATGAAATCCCTTTGAAGAGTACATTCTCCTCCTGAAACCGTTATTCCTGAAATAAATAGCTTTACCTTTTCAATTTTTATCATTAGTTCCGAGGCAGTTATTTTTGTTATCTTAGGACTACTATTCTTCCTACAAGTAGCAACACAAGCATCACAGTTAACGCATTTATCAATATCATACTGAACCTTACCGTCTACCATTGATAGAGCTCCATATTCACAGGCATACACACATTTACCGCAATTAATACATCTATTTATAGTTTCTGGATTATGACAATAAAGGCAATTATAATTACATCCTTGAAGAAATATGGCCATTCTATTGCCTTCTCCATCTACATTACTAAAAGGTATTATTTTATTAACATAACCTATAGTTTCTTGCTTATTATTCATACTTCTTCCCCCAGTGCTCATATATTTTCATTTCCTGATAACATAGAGCCGCCCCAATACTATAAGCTTTTGCTACAATTGTATCGAAGCGGCCTTTATTATAAAAATCCTTTTTATCCTATGACTAACAACTGTAATGGAGGGATTCTATTTATCAGAACTTCTTAATTTTCTTTCAAGGATCTTGGAGTTTTTAACTGCTCCATATCCAAGAGCTACTGTATCTTGAAGTACTTGCTCTCCCCTATCTAAAGCTTCTATATCAGAACGCTTAACAAGATATCCTGTAATTCTTATAACATCACAATCATCACAGTATAGGGAGAAATATCTCATATTTAGTGCAAAGGCACCTTTGATTATATCTAAAATTGACTTTGGATTCTTTTTAGCCATTTCATCAAATTTAAATATATCGCCAATTCCAGATGGGAAGTATTTGTGGAATACTGCACTTTGAATCAAGTGTTCTGGTAATGATGGCTCTTCTCCTATTGGAATTCTACATCCTGGACTTGTTTCAGTATCAGAATCAATTCCAACTTGAGAATGAAGTAGGTAATGATTATCTGTAACTTCACAATATTTATTTTCATGGGCATTAACCATAGTATACATTTTATTTATAATGGTTTCACCTAGCTTATTAGCTCTTTCACCATATCCAAATCTATCCTTTTGCTCTGTTGCTCCTAGAAGTGTATTTACACATTCTGCAAGTCCAACTAATCCAAACATAGCAGTAAATCTATCTCTTGATAATAAACCTTCTCTTACAAGGAAACTTGACTCAAAGAAATTACTTTCTTCTACTATGAATTTAACTCTCTTATCCATATAATCAAGCATTGCTTCTAGAGCATCTGGTAATACAGTGTTTAAAAAGTGTTCTTCATTATACGCCATCTTAGCTAGTTTTGAAAGTAACATTCTCACTAATGTATAACTTCCACCGCCAAGGTTAAGTCCATTATAGCAACTTACTATTCCATACTTTTCTCCTAGTTCTGAGCTAAACATTTCATGGTTAGCAAAACTTGGCTTAGCGCAAGTAAGAGCTGTTTTTATCGCTTCAACTGCAAATTCTTCACTAGTTTCCTTTGAGTATTTTAAGGTTATATTAGGAGTAGCATTTTGAAGTTCTCTCTCTACTTCTAGAATTATTCTTCCTGCTTTAGTATCCTTAGGTCCAATATTAGCATGACAGAATGAATCAGTTATGGTTCTGTCTATATGCTTTAAGAAAAATTTAATTGCTTTATATGCTTCTTTTTCATCTTCTATATATGGATCTAAAAGAATATCAATATTACCTACATATACTGGGAAAGATGTAACTGATGGCACATGCTTATATAGAATAAGTAAATTATTTACTGCATCCCATATATCCTCTGGAGGAGTTAGGCTTAAAAACTTACTTCCATTTTTCATAAACTTTTCATAGTCAGGTACAATGTATCTAGGTCTATAGGGCGCGTTACCTTCATTAAGGTCACATATAACACCTGCATTTTCATACATTTTTGTTTTGTCAGATTTATTTAATACATCTAAACTATTTTCTGACTCCCTAGCTAAATTTAAAACTTTCATTTCATAAGTTAAAGTCTTGTCCTTAATAATATTCATTATACTATCTTTCATTTTATCACTCCTATGACATTTTGAAATTAAGTAAATATTATTATGTTATTCCTGCTTAACTATATACATAAACTAAATATAATTAAGCCATACTTTATTACAATAATGCAATGTTTATAATAAATTTATCTTAATTATAGTATACCCGAATTCAAGAGTTTTTTCTACTGTTTAATGAATAATAATTATTGATTACATTAACTTTTTAAGTAACATTTTAATTTTATCAGTATTTTTACTTTGTGTTACTTTTTCAAGTAAAGTTTCAATTAACTATTTAAATATAAACTACACAAATAAAATTTTATGCTTATACTAATACTGTATATATATTTTTTAAGTGGAGGTGAAACTTAAAATGAAAATCGGAATTATCTCTGATACTCACATGAATAAACATTATTCAAAGCTAAAACATATACTAGATGATAAGTTAAAAGATGTAGATTTAATAATTCATGCAGGAGATTATACCTCCCCTGAAGTAATATCCATGATTAAGGAAAAGTCAAAATTTATAGGTGTTTATGGAAATAATGATAAATCCAATTTAAGAAGCTTAGTTCCTGAGAAACACATATTAACTTTAGAAGGTTATAAAATTGGTATTTGTCACGGGGATGGTACTAAAAAACAAACTATAGATAATGTGGTTGATACTTTTAAGAAGGATAAGCTTGATATAATAATATATGGTCATAGCCATAAACCTTGTATTTTTACTAAAGGAAAAACTATGTATTTAAATCCTGGCTCTTCTACTAGCAAAAGAAAAGAGCCTTGGTTTTCTTATATAATTTTAGAACTTAATAAAAATTGTCCAATATCAGCTTCAGTAAACTTTTTTAAATAGCTAAAAAATTCATTATTCCATATAGTAAAAGGATTGAGACATTAAACATAGGCTTCAATCCTTTTAATTTACATTAAAATAAATAATTTACATTTTTTTTAAATTTAAATATATCCA
>NZ_DLNT01000054.1:0-3900 GCF_002477055.1 Clostridium sp. UBA7503 | reverse complement strand
CAATTTTATTAATTATATACTTGATATAGAGTATTTAGACATGTTAAATAAATTAATTTAATCAAAGGTATATTTAAGCTTACAATAAATAAGTGCGGTTTTTACAGATGTTACTATATTATGTGTGATATCAAATAGGAATAAAATTTAAGGAGAATAATGATTATGAGTGAAATAATGATTAATGCAGCCAAAAACTATATTTATCAACTGGATGATTTTCCAGAAGAAGCTATTATAGAGCAAATCAAAGAAGAGTTGAAGGATATTCTTTCTCTTAATGACGATGAGGTACTCGAAAAACGACTTAAATATATTGGGATTGGCAAGAAAGAGGATTATTTAAACCAATTCATAGAGACAAGCGAAGGCACAGTACTTGCTGGTATTAGGCATATGGGGGGAAACCCTGATGAACCATTTGTCTATATGTGGGCAGGATTTAAAATACAAAATCTGCATAAGATTATTGGTGAACTTAGGCCATACTTCGAAATCTTTAATCCTAAATCATATCGTTTCTGGGTTCGTCCTGATTGTAATGATTATGATGTTACAATTATTCAGCAACGTTTTATTGCGAAGATTGATGATATGGTCAAATATGATTTACCTTTGAAGATTCCAACTGATTATTATGACTGGTATTATAATCAATATAAAGTTTTTCATGAATTAAGACCTGATTTTGTTGATAGGGTAACTGTTAATCCGAAGGAAATGATGGATGAATGTCTTGAACAGGGTTTGTTATATCAGTTAGAGGTAGATGGACAAATAGCTGGACTGATTGCTGGTGAGAAGGAGACGTTTTTAGGTGAATCAACAGTGTACATTGATGAAATCCTTACCTCATCAGCTTTTAGAGGGAAAGGATATGCATCAAAGTTGCTAGGAAGTTTTGTGAGTCTGATTGATGCAAAGTACCTAACTTGTCATATTGACAGTGATAATGTTACATCCACTAAAACAGCATTAAGAGCTGGTGAAGTGATATTTAGTCAAGAGTGCTTGATTGAAGTTTAGTTTTGAATTAGGAAAAAAACGCAGTTTAGTAGACATTCAGTTTTAGAATTTAATTTATAATATAATTAAGCAAGAAGGTAGGTGTCATCATGTTTTGTAAAATCAGATTAATTAATTTAGCTCCAAACAAAAAACTGCAATAATATCAAAGCATAGTTTGTAAGGAGCGATAAAGTAGATGTTTTGTGCAGTTTTTGATTAAATATTTGCTCTAATATATAGTAGGAGAAATGTTTACGAAGTATAAAAAAGCACAAGATATATTACCTAAAGATGTTTTAGATAATGAAAATTGAAAATTTAAATAATATTAATAATAAGGATATGGAAGAAATACTAGGCACATGGGAATCATCAGTAAGAGCAACACATGACTTTTTAAGTTAAGAAGATATAATCTTAATAAAACCTCAAGTTATAGAAGGTGCTAAATATGTTAGTAAACTTTTAGGTGTAAGAGACAAAAAATGGTATTATAAAAGCTTTTATGGGAATTCATGATTTTAAAATTGAAATGTTATTTGTAAGTAATGAAAGTAGAGGAAATGGAGTTGGAAAAAGACTTGTAGAATAAGCAATAAAGGTGTTAAATGTAAATTATGTGGATGTAAATGAGAAAAATCCACAAGCAGTAGGCTTTTACAAACATCTTGGATTTAAAGCTAGACCAACAGGGAAATCCATTCCCTATACTGCATATGAAATTAAAATAATAATATAAATTATAGTATAACTAAATAAGTATAATTTGTGGAGGAAATAATGAATGCTTATAAGAAGGTATCAACCATCAGACTGTAAAGAGTTAGCATAAAGGGATTGCTACTGCAATTTGTGATGTACTGGAAAAGGCATTTGATGTAGATAAGATTATTACACTCGCATCTATTACTGCAAAGTATTTCTTTGAAAAACGAGGATATAAAGTTGTAAAGGAATAGAAAGTAGAAAGAAAAGGTGTTTTACTAACAAACTATGTTATGGAGTGTTAGTGAAAGATGAAGGTTGAATTAATAGAAGCCAGTAAGGCTGATAAAATTATAATAAAAATATCATTAAACACAGTTCTTATGTAGGGGGATAAAATGAAAAAAAATAAAAAATATATAATAATTTTAATAGTGGTTATGGTTGCCATAGCTGGATTTGTTAGTTATACATATTTTAAAGGAAATAGAATAATAAATGATTTTAGTAATTATGTAGTGGAATATAAAGATGGCATTAGTAAGTTTCTTTTAAACTCAAATGAAGAAAAATACAAAGATCTAATTAATAAATGTGATCAGATTATTGCAAATAAAGAATATAAAAAAGTTGAAGGACTAAAAGAAGAGTTAAACCAGTTTAAAGTTAATTTAACAGATAGTAATATAGAATTAATAAATAAAGGCATTTCAGAACTTGAAAATATTGATATAAGCAAGCTTCAGGACAAAGATCTGCTTATTAAAAGAATTGAAGAATTAAAAAGTTTAAGAGATAAAAAAGAATTTGTTGATGGAAATGAAAAGATAAAAGCCTTAAAGGCAGAAATAAATGATAAATTAGAAACTAAAAGGCAAGAGGAAGCAAAGGCAAAAGTTGAAGCCGAAGCAAGAGCAAAGGCAGAAGCAGAGGCAAAAGCTCAAGCTGAAGCAAGGGCAAAGGCAGAAGCAGAAGCTGCATCAAAAGCTCAAATGGAAGCAGAAGCTCAGACTCAAGGGGAAATAAATAATCAAGGAAATACACAAAGCACAAATCAAAGTGAAATAATAATAGATATTCCAACACCTTATGTTCCAACGAGGATAGAGAACCCATATTTCAATTAATGCTGTGCTTAAAGTATCTTTGATTAAGGATACATTCCCTATAAAACTAGTTAATTATATACACATAGAAACAGTAGAATTTCAGAATTCTGCTGTTTTTTTATGTAGTTATACATTTATTAAACAAAGGAAATATATGCTTTATATGGTATGAATTTATTGAGCAGTGGAGAGGGAGGTGGTACAATAAGGATGTTATTGATTAAATTTAAATAATAAGGATGAGGTAAAATAATATTCAATTTAGGAATAGTATTAAAGGTGAGTGAAATAAGTGGAAGTAATTGTTGAACTTTTAATTAGATTTTGGTATTTATGGGTGTTGGTAATTGTAGTAGGAATATTAGATCTTTTTATGCCAAGTATAAAGGGATTCTTTGGAGAAAAATCAGTATCCTTTTTCTTATCAAGACTTGATGAGACTAAGTATATGGTTATAAACGATATAATGCTACAGGTGGGAAGTAAGACAACCCAGATTGATCATGTTGTTGTATCTAATTATGGTGTTTTTGTTATTGAAACAAAAAACTATAAGGGATGGATTATAGGAAATGAATTTGATGAATATTGGAAACAAAAAATTTATAAATCTGAGAAAAGTATGTATAATCCAATAAGGCAGAATTACGGACATATACAAGCTTTAAAGAAGATACTAGGTGACTTCTCCGATGTGAATTACATTCCAATTGTAGTTTTCACTATTAATGCGGATTTAAAAGTTAAATGTAAAACAGATGTTATATATACAATAAAATTATTAAAGACAATTAAAAAATACAATAAACAGACATTAAGAGATTCTGTAAAAAAACAAATATACTCAAAGCTGATTTCTTTGAGTATTGATGATAAAGAAAATAGAAAAGCCCATGTAGCACAAATTCAGAATCGACTAATTGATAATAAGAATAAAATAAGTAATGATATATGTCCTAGGTGTGGAAGCAAGTTAGTTTTGAGAAAAAGCAAATATGGCGAGTTTAAAGGGTGCAGCAATTATCCTAAATGTAGATTTATTTTGAAATAGTCAGCTCAATACGATATAGGAGAGCTA
>NZ_DLNT01000023.1:0-42394 GCF_002477055.1 Clostridium sp. UBA7503 | reverse complement strand
AGATGTCGATCCTGGATTAATCACTAATACTTGCTTATCTTCCCTCATCACTATACCTCCACATAAATATTTATATTAGTTTTAATATTTTTGCATTAGATTCAGAAGCATATAAAATTTACATATTTCTAAATCTTAGCAAAATTTATCCTAAAGGATAATAATCTCTAATGAGCAAAGCCTCTAAGAAATCTATTTATCCTAAATCCTATCTTCACTTCTTGCTGCAAACTCATATCCCCATTAATAGAGTTTTTTGCTTCAGAGGTTTTTTTCCCTCTGAAGGTTACTAACANNCGTTGTCCTTTAGGGGAAATCGTTATCCAGGGACGTAGCAGCTCTTTACTCCCACTTTGAAAAAGATGGGAGTATTAGAGCTGGTAGTCATCGGATTAAAGAAAAGAAGAATGGATAAAATAATCTTCTTAAATATTATATTATCAATGGATAATATAAATATCAAGTTTCTATTTGTTTTATTTTGGTGAATATTCTGTGATAATCTGTTCTGCCACTCTAAGTCCATCTACTGCTGCTGATACAATTCCTCCTGCATATCCAGCACCTTCACCCGTTGGATACAATCCTCTAACATTAATACTTTCATAATTTTCATTTCTATTTATTTTTACAGGGGCAGAAGTCCTTGTTTCCATACCTGTTAATATTGCATCTTCTCCCGCATATCCTGGTATTTTCCTATCAAATACAGGTAATGCTTCTTTTATAGCATCCACAACAAAATTTGGTGCACAGCTTTTTAAATCTACAAATTCAGTTCCTGGAGTATATGTTGGTTTCACCCGTCCAAAATTCTTTGATACTTTGTCATTTAAAAAATCTTTTACAAGCTGAACAGGGGCGTTATAATTTCTTCCTCCAACTTCATAAGCTAAAGCTTCATAACGTCTTTGAAAAGCAATTCCCCCTAATGGGGTATTTCCTTCAAAATCACTAGGGTCTACTGATACTACTAAAGCAGAATTAGCATTTATCCCATCTCTCTTATAATTGCTCATACCATTCACTACTACAGTATTTTCTTCTGATGCTGAAGCTACTACCTGACCACCTGGACACATACAAAAACTGTATACAGATCTAGATAGTTTATTACTAGTATAGGTTAGTTTATAATCTGCAGCCCTTAGTTTTGGATGAGTTGCATATTTCCCATATTGATTTTCATCTATCATATGCTGTAAATGTTCAACTCTAAAACCAACGGCAAAGGGTTTTGGTGATATAGAAACACCTTTAGAAAATAGCATTTCATAAGTATCTCTAGCACTATGCCCTGTAGCAAGTATAAGATTATCACAAGGTATATGTTCACCTTCTACTACTATCTCAGAAATTTTACCATTTCTTATTGATATATCTTCAAGCTTAGATGAAAATCTTACTTCTCCACCATATTCCTTAATTTTTTCTCTTATATTTTTCACTACATTTTTTAATATATCCGTTCCGATATGAGGCTTTCCCATATATGTAATTTCTTCTGGTGCACCTGCTAAAACAAGTTTTTCTAGAACATATCCACATCTATGATCTTTAATTCTAGTTGTTAGCTTTCCATCTGAAAAAGTACCAGCTCCACCTTCTCCAAATTGAACATTACTTTCTGTATTAAGTATCCTATTATTCCAAAAACCATCTATAGTTCTAGTTCTACTGTCTACATCTTCACCCCTCTCAATTATAAGAGGGTGATATCCCTTTTCAGCTAAAAGAAGTCCTGCAAATAGTCCCGCTGGTCCCATTCCTATTACTATAGGTCTATTCTCTAGCTTCTTTGTTCCAATTTCAAAATCAGCTTTATAATTATCTCCACCTAATTTAACATCATTACTATTTACTCTAGCTATTACTTTAGCTTCATTATTACATTCTATTTCTACAGCATAATTTATTTTTATTTCTGATTTTTTTCTAGCATCTATAGATTCCTTAGTAATCTTAAAGGATTTAAAGTCACTTTCTTTTATTCTAAGTTTATTAGCCACCTTTGATTTTAAGGTGGCTAAACTATCTTCATTTATTCCTAAAACTAAATTATTTATCTTAACCGTCATTACTACCTGTCTCCTCTGTTTTGGCTTTTATGTTTATAGTTATATTTTCAGGTGTTTGGCTCTTAATTTGTACTGTATTTGGTACTCCTGCTAATTGTATCTTAACTTCATGGGAGCCTTCTGTTAAACTTTTCAAATCTACTGTAGCCTTAAGTTTATCTTCACTGATTTTACTTAGTTCACTCTCTTCTCCTGTAATAACTAACTTTAATGTTGGAGTTGAGTTTTCTAGCGTAAGTTTTTCTCCCAAATTAGTATAGTTTATTGGTATACTTAAAGTTTTTTCACTAATTTTCTTAACTGTAATTTTAACTTTTACAGTTTTTTCATTATTTACACTGTGTATACCTTCCGGCATTATTAGATTTGCATCTACCGTAGTGCTTTCAGTTATATTACTAATATTTATAGGTTCTGTATTAATGCTTTTTATGTTATCTATTATTTCACTTACACCAGCTACCTCTATACTCTTTGGTGCTGCTTCCGTACTTACTATAGTTACTCCTGGTACTGCTGTTCCAGTAGTCTGTACATTTATACCTAAATATTTTCCTTTTTTTACCTGGATTTTCACCTGTACATATTCTGGATATATAGACAGTCCAGTAACTTCTCTTTCCTCTGAATCTACTAAAGTAACCTTACAGTTTTTATCTATATCAGTGCTTGCATTAGTTATATCTACTTGGGCTACGGCTCCTACCACTTGATCTAAATATCTTTGCGGTCCTGAAATTTTTACAGAATTAGGTGATATTACAGAATCATCATTATAATATCCTTTCGCTACTTCACCTACAATTCCAGATGTTACATTTACATATTTATCTGCTAAAGTATCCACATCTACTTTCATTAGAAGGCCATCAGAGTTTACAACAGAAACTCCAGGAATTGCTTCTTTTACTTTAACTTGAACTTTATTTTCTCCCGGGGTTAGTGCATACCCTTGAAGGTCTGCTACAAGAGTGAACTCTTTTTTATCTAAATCTTTAATTGTAGATGCCGGAGCCTTTACTGTTAAATTTATATAAAAATCTTGATTTGGTATTAATACTAAATCTCTATCTGCAAGAGTATCTTCATTTAGTATCTTTACCGGTACATATTTTATTACACTAGTAGTGACAGGGTCTTCGCTACTACGAATATACATCCACAATACTAGTGCTGCTATTACACAACAAATTCTTATTATGATGTCTTGTCTTTTTTGCTTATCCATAGCTTTACCCTCTCTTTAAATGATTCTTTTCTATTTTGTCTACTCTTCATTATTTTAAGTAGTACATTTCTCAGCTTATCTTTATCGTAATTTCTAAGTAATCTTCCATTTATAGCCAAAGAAATTACCCCCGTTTCTTCTGAAACTATAATAGTTATACAGTCTGCTACCTCTGTAACTCCTATTCCAGCCCTATGCCTTGTTCCTAACTGTTTATTTAACTTATCATCATTTGTAAGGGGTAAAAAGCAACCTGATGCTACAACCTTATCATTCCTTATGATAGTGGCACCATCGTGAAGTGGAGTATTTACAACAAAAATATTTTGAAGAAGTGCTGAAGATACATCACCATTTATTTTAGTTCCCGTGTTTATAATATCTCCAAGACCAGTCTTTTGTTCTATTATTATAAGTGCTCCAACTCTGTCCTCAGCCAATACTTCTACAGCATCTACTATTTCATTAACCACACTCTTCATAACTTCTTCATCTTCATAAATTATTTTATCTACAAAAGAAGTTCTTCCAATATGTTCTAAAGCCTTTCTAATTTCAGGCTGAAATATAATTATAATAGAAATAACACTAATTGTTAAAGTATTCTCTAATATCCAATTTAGGGTTGTTAAGTTTAAAACATCACTTACTGGTATTAATAAAAATATAAGTACAATTCCTTTTAATAATTGTTCTGCTCTTGTCTCTTTTATTAATGTATAACCTTTATAAAATATAAAAGAAACTACAATAATGTCAATTAGAGAAAATATAGTCATTCCCTTAAAAATATTTATGAGTGCATTAAAGCTTTCCATATAGTCACCACCTAACGATAATACTATTTTAATTATACACCAATACTTCTATTTGTAATATAAATTTTAATTTTTAGACCAAAAATATTTTAATTAAATAAATGTTAATAACTACGAATATTTTAGTTTTAACTTTAATATAAAGAATTATAATATATTTTTTACAAATACAAAGGGGGATGCTGTAAGTGAGTGGAAAAAAAATTAAAATAGACAACATAGTAATGAAATATTTATGCTTTTTTATTATAGGTATACTTTTATTTTTTATGAGTTATGGTTTTTTCAGTAAGTTTTCTTTTAGTAAAGAAGAAAGATATATTTCTAACACTATGAAATCTATATGGAAGGTTAATAATAGTTGTAAAATTCTAATAGATAATAATATAGATGTTGAAAAAGCTCTTATTGTTTTACCCCAAATGAAGGCTGACTTGATAGATATATCTATAGATTTAAATTCAAATCCTTCTGCTAAAGAAGTAATTTCACCAGAAAACTATAAAAATTTATCTAAGGGTCTAAATGAAAATATTCTCATTGTAGAGCAACTTGAAGCAATGCTGAAAAATCCTAACGGAAGTGATATTCAGCTAGCAGCTAATAATTTAAAAGCCTTCAGAGATGCTACAGAAAACTATTATGACTTAATCAATCTAAAAAAAGATTATAATTATGATTTAGGTATTCCTATGTATTCAGTAATTGATTCAACTATAGACTATTGTATATCTTCTAATAATTTAAAGAAAATATCTGATTTAAAATCAGCAGATATTACTAAATTTATTCATACCTTAAGAGAGTTAGTTATATCCCTAGATAGCTTAAAATATGACTTCTATGAAGATGTCTTAAAATGTCGTAGTGGCAATATGACCTATGAACTTTTAATTTCTAATATAGATGATACTTCTAAAAAATTAGCTTCAGTACAAAATGTTTTGTCTCAAATGACCATACCTAATGATTTTTCATTACTATATAAAGATTTTATGGAAGTTGTATCCTCATATAATGATTACTTATATGAAATCAAATATGCTATTTTAACTGAAAAAGTTCGTAGAGATAGTAAGGATGTAAAGGAAGATTTTATGGACTCACTTTATGTTTCAAGTAATGAAGCCTATGATAAAATAGAAAAAATGTATAAAAATTTTACTAAGGAGTATAATAACCTAAATAGCAATTACTGAAAAAGGAGATGAATTATATGAAAAAATTCATTTTGATTCTTTTACTTTTCTGTAACATCATTATCGTATCTCCATATCACATAGATACCCTTAATAGAATTAATCCTACTAGAATAGAAGTCTAATAACTTTAAAATAAAAATAGAGAGAATGGAGCTATAAAGTAGTCCATTCTCTCTATTTATGATATAAATATAAGTCTTATTTTAATATAGCCTTTATTCTGCTATTGTTATATTCCGATTTGCTAAATCTATTAGTAAGAATTTCAGCATATTTTTTTGACTTTTCTTTATCTATTCCCTCATTATTTATTGCTAGAGAGTAAATACATTGTTCTATATATGAACCATTTTTTTCATACTTATCTACATATATCTCATAATACTTATTTGCATTTTCTATATCTTCTAAACCTTCATAGGAACTGGCCATCATAAATAGTATATGTTCATTTAGATATGTGCCCTCACTATATTTATAAACTAAGGTTAAGCTCTTTATTGCATTATCATACTTCTTATCTGCAATATAACTAACTCCTTTTTCATATAAGGACAATACTCCTTTTTCCTTTATTAAAGTTACTGCATTTTGAGCTATGTTCCTATCATTTATACTTAAACCTTCTATATCATACTTTTCTATGTATTTAATAATGTTTTCATAGTCTTTCGCCTTTACGTAGGATTTTAATGTACTTACATTAAAACTTTCATTCTTAATAGTAGAATTCTCATTTTTTTCTATTTCTTTTTTAATTTCATCACTTTCTGATTCCTTATGAGCATTCCCCTCTATTTTTTCACTATTTCCTTGGAAATTGTCTAAATTTGTTTTATCCTTATTAATTGCTTCATTCTTTTTTTCTTGTTTAATTTGTAACCATTGATTAGTTTTGTTGTATCCTTTAAATATTCCAATGCCTATTAATAATACAATACACACTGCAAATACACTTGTTCCTAATACCACCATAAACTTCTTAAATTTTACTCTAGTCTCTTTGGGTATAAAATTTAATTCTATTAACTGCTTTTTTAAGCTTAAAGCTTCTGAATTATATTTATCAATAGTTAATACATCTTCTATATATTTAACAGCTTTATTATGTTGCCCTAATTGCATATGGCACTTAGCTATGTATTTCCAAAGATTTATACTGTTAAAATGGGAACTTTCACACTTTAGAAAACACCTCAAAGCATCCTTTACCTTAAATTCATTAAATAGATGTACACCTTGACTAAATATGTATACATCTCCTTCATCATGTCTAGAATCATCTAAATACTTTTTAGATACCATATCTCCATTTAATTTATAGCTTAACTTCCAAAAAGTCTTTGCCTCTTCTAATTGTCCACGAATATAATATATTAGTCCTTTTAAATTCAATGTAGGAGAATGACTTCTATCTTTGTTTAATACCTTATTACAATAATTTAATGCTTTATCTAATCTTCCATCACAATAAAAGTCCATTGCCTTTTTATAAGTCTTATTTATATTAACCATCACTTCACCACTTATATTTTATTTTATAACTTATTATATAACTTATAATATCTATTACTATATATCTTTTTACAACTAATTTTATCATGTTATTAGTTTTATTATCAATAACTATGAATAAGAAAAAAAGGTATTGCAACCTTTAGTTGCAATACACTATCTTATTCTACTTCTATTACATCTCCAAGAATATAATTATCAAAAGTTTTAGATTTATCTTCTTTATCATTCATCATGTTATCTAAATAAAGAACATATTTTAATATTAAGCTATCATCTTTTCTTGTTATAGATACAAATCGTTCTTTATCCTTAGTCGTAGCTATAAGCATTTGTTCACCTGTGGTTACGTCTAAGATTACAATACGTTCACCATTAACTAATGTTCCATATCCTAAACCATGAACTATCATAAGATGAGTATCATCATACCAACTTATTGATAATGGTGATTGCTGATTTTCTTTCTCTGTTGCAGTATACTCATACATCTTATTTGTGGACGTATCTTTTACATAAAGTATACCTATTCCCTCTTCTATAGCCTTTTCTCCTTTACCTTCTATACTAGCTTCATATTTACCATCTTCCGTAGCTATAAATGGTGTATTAAAAGTTAACTCCTTAGACATAGTTACTTCTGCTTTACTATATAAGTCAACAATATTCACATTTGCTGATTTCTTTATATCATCACTAGTCTTTTCTTCATTTGATGATGTCTCTGGAACACTTTCTATAGATTCATTACTGTTGTTTTCTTCTGCCATTTCAGATTTAACTATATTTTCTTGCTTAGTAGAATTCTCTTCCTTTCTTGATGAAGCTGCTGAAAATATTTCTTTACCATCCATTAATTTCATAGCTACAGGAGTAACTATAACCCCTAATAAAAATGCAGCTGCAATAGCTAATGCGCCTTTGTATTTTCTTTTCATTCCTCTTCTCCCCCTTGTATATTTATTTTTATCTATACTCTCCATTATTTTTTCTGTAGAGTTTTTAAAGTTAATATTTTCATAAGAAAAGACTTCCTTAAAAGTTTTATATTCTAAAACTCCTTTGCCATAATCATCTTTACAACTTTGGCAGGTTAAAAGGTGACTCCTCATTTCTTCATCTGCTTCAGCTGACAAATTTTCTTCAATATATTCTGTTAACTTATCTTTGAACTGACTACATTTCATTGTGACTCCTCCTAACCTTACTTGCAAAAGACTTTAAATCCATCTCTTACTTTATAGTATCTCCTTTTCACAGTAGTTTCTGTAATATCTAGAATTTCACCTATATCTCTAAAAGTTAAATTCTGAGAATACCTTAAATTTAAGATTTGTTTATCAACTTCATCTAGAGTTTTTATATATTTATTTACATTTTCTTTTACTTCTAAATATTCTAAAGATTCTTCCGGCCCCATTTCAGAAGATGATACATTATAGGCTTCATCAATATCACTTTCATAAACCTTTCTATATTTCCTCATATAATCTATGGTTTTATTTTTTGCAATTTGCAAAACCCAATTTATAAACCTATATTTATTATTATACATATCTAATTTATTATATACAGTTATAAATACCTCTTGAGTAATATCCTCACTTGCTTCCTTTTGTTTTATCATTCCATAAATAAATCTAAGTATATTAATCTGATATTTCTCAACTATAACTTGAAAACTATCTACGTCTCCCTTTAATACATTGCTTACAAGAATGGCATCTTCTACAGGAGTTCTTCCTTGCGATTCCTTCATCTTCTTCCCTCTCTTTATATAAATAATACGATATTAATTTAATAAAGTTTACTTTATTAATAAATTGACTAAAATTTTTACTATAATATTAGGACAGACAAATTAATATAATAAATAACATACTTATTATTATAATTCCTGATATTAATGTGGTATTATAGGCATACTTGCCTCCATTATATTCTCTTTTTCATACATTCTTAAAAGGATCTTTTAACTTAGACATTGAAAAACCTCCTAAGTAAATAATTTACTCTCTCCTTATATGTTATCATAGTAGGACTGTAAATAAAATCTTTATTCCCCATTTAATTTGACATAAAAAAGCTCCAAATAGAGCAAAAACTCCATTTGAAGCCACAATTTTATTTATAATGTTTTTCTAACTACATCTATAACAGTTCCATCCCTATATTCTACAACTGCAACTATATCCTTAGCTAATTCTATTGCTTTAGGAGTCCCTGTTATTTTTTCAGCTATTTCCTTTAGTTCCTCTATAGTTACCACATTTAGATTTGCTTCTTTTAATTTTTTAATTAAATCAACCCTCTTAGGGTTAACAGCTATTCCTCTTTCAGTTACTATTACATCAATAGTTTCACCTGGAGTAGTTATAGTAGTCAACTTATCCTTTATTATTGGTAACCTTGCCTTAGTTAGTTTTGTTACTATTATAGTAAGTTTAGAGCCTGCTGCAGTGTCTGCATGACCCCCAGACCCCCCCATTATAGTTCCATCTGAAGCAGTAGTAACATTTACATTAAAGTTTGTATCTATTTCTGTTGCTCCAAGTATTACTATATCTAAGTTATTTACTACAGCTCCTTTGTTATGAGCATTTCCATACATAGAAGCTGACATAGTTATATGTTTTTCATTTTTCGCACAAGACTCTACTGCCTTTAAATCAAAACATTGTACATCTAGTAAACTTTGAAATAATCCTTCTTCAAACATATCTACAATATAACCAGTTATTCCTCCAGATGCAAAGCTACCTTTGATTTCATTTTTCTTCATATATTCTCTAAGCTCTGCAGCTACAGCTAGTGATATTCCTCCAGCTCCTGTTTGAAATGACATACCTTCTTTAACTAGTCCGGAAGCTATCATAGTATCTAAAGCATTCTTTGCAATTTTAAGGCCAATAGGATCCTTGGTAATTTGTGTAGTTCCTGATACTATTCCTGCTGGATTTCCTATGGAATCTACCTTAACTACATAATCTACATAAACTTGGTTTATTTCCATTGGAAAGTTTGGATATGGCACTAAGTTGTCTGTAATAGCTATTACAGTGTCTGCATATTCTGCATCAGAAACTGCATATCCTAAAGCACCACAAGCAGATTTACCAGTAAGTCCATTTATATTACCATACATATCACTAGAAGGTGCTGCTAAAAAGGCTATATCGATATGTAAATCTCCACTTTCAATAGCTCTTGATCTTCCACCATGGGTATGCATTATAGCTGGATATTTTAATTTACCCTGCGATATAGCATCTGCTACAGGTCCTGATATATAATTTGCATATATTTTAGATACAGTACCATCTTCAATATAAGCAACTAGAGGCTTATGAGTTGGAAATATAGAACTTGCTGCCACAGTTAAATTCTTTATTCCTCTTTTTGCCATGAATTCTACCACCATGTTAAGAATATAATCCCCATTTCTTAAGTGATGGTGAAAAGATATACACATTCCATCCCTAATTTCCACTTTATCTAAAACTTCTTCTAAAGAATTTACTAACTTTGCATCTCCAGGAACTACAGGTTTAATCTTTGCTGACACCTTTTTTAAAGAATTCATATTTTTAAAGGCACCTTCAAAAATCTTTACATTTCCGTATCCATCTATATACTCCGGAATTTCTCTTCCTAATACATTCTTCATATTATTATCACCTCAATCCCCTCATTAAATAAGGCCTAGTTTTTTACTTAATTCCACAGTGGTTTTTGCTCTATTTATAACTGGTGCATCTACCATTTTACCATCTAGAGAAAATACTCCCTTACCTTCTCTTTCAGCTTCTTCCATAGCATCTAATACCCTTTGAGCATGGATTATCTCCGCTTTAGTTGGAGAATATACTTGGTGTATTGTATCAATTTGTCTTGGATTAATTGATGCTTTGCCAGTCATTCCAAGGGATTTTGCAAGTAGAGTATCCTTTTCTAATCCTTCAAAGTCATTAGTATCTGTAAATGGAGTATCAATAGCCCCTACTCTCATAGCCTTGCAAGCTACAGCTACCCTATTTCTAGCATAAAATATCTCACTACCTTCTTTAGTTCTCTTAATTCCCATATCAGAAGTTAAATCTTCTCCACCTAAAAGAACCGCTACTATTCTGTCTGATGATTTTATAATGCTATATACATTTTCAACACCATAAGCACTTTCCACTATTGGTATTAACTTTATCGATTTGTCTTCAAAACCTTCTTCTTTTTCTATTTTTTCAAGTCTACTACTAATCTCTATAAGTTCATCTTCCGTTGCCTTTGGAACCATTAGTGCATCTGGCTTAACTCTTCCAATAACTTCTATATCTTCACTTGAAAATTCTGTAGTAAGTGGATTTATTCTAACTACCACCTCTACTCCACTATAATCAACATTTTTAATTGCTTCTCTAACAAGAATTCTAGCACTATCTTTTTCTGTAAGACTCACTGCATCCTCTAAATCAAGAATTATAGAATCCGAACCTAAGATTGCAGCATCTTGTAACATTCCTGGATTATTTCCAGGCATAAAAAGCATAGTTCTTCTTAATTTCATATTTATACCCCCTACTGCGCTCTTTTTACTGCAGTTTCAATTCTAGCTCTTATTGTATAATCAAGAGCCCCTTTATCTTGAGCTTTAACAATGGCATTTTTTACCTGCAAAGTATCTAAAGTCTCTCTAATAGCTCTTTCTATTTCTGCTCCAAATTGTTTCATAACCATACTCTCAAGTTCTATAGCTATTCCGCCCTCTTCGTTAGGCATGATTATAACGTATATATCATTTGACTCTAGGGTTCCAGCCTTTGAAATTTTATTAATTTCCATCTAAATCACCTCTACCTATAAAACTTATTTTTTACTACTTAAGTAAGCTTCTCTACCTACTTTATATAAATTATTTCCTTCTGAATCTATTACTACAACTATAGGTAAATCCTCTACCTCAAGTCTTCTTATAGCTTCAGCTCCTAAATCTTCATAAGTTACTATTTCTGTTTTCTTTACGCATTTACCAATAAGGGCTGCTGCTCCACCTATAGCTCCAAAGTATACAGCCTTATTTTTTTTCATAGATTCTATTACTTCAGCATTTCTTAATCCTTTACCAATCATTCCTCTTAAACCATGGTCTAAAAGTGCTGGTGTATATGCATCCATTCTATAACTAGTAGTTGGTCCTGCTGAACCTATTGCCATTCCTTCCTTTGCTGGAGTTGGCCCTACATAATATATAACAGCATCCTTTACATCTATAGGAAGTTCTTCTCCTTTTTCTAAAAGTTCTGCAAGCCTCTTATGAGCAGCATCCCTACCTGTGTATATAACTCCACTTAATAAAACACTATCTCCAGCTTTTAAATCTTTTACCTTTTCTTCTGTTAGTGGTGTAGTTATTCTCTTTTCCATAAACCTTACCCCCTAATTATAGCTCTATTTCTGCATGTCTTGTAGCATGGCAATTAATATTTACAGCTACTGGAAGGCCTGCAATATGAGTTGGATATGTTTCTATATTTACAGCTAATGCTGTTGTTTTCCCACCAAATCCTTGAGGCCCTATACCTAGTTCATTTATCATAGTTACTAGTTCCTCTTCTAACTCTGCGTAGAATGGATTTTCATTTCTTACATCTATGGATCTAATAAGTGCTCTTTTAGCAATTGTTGCAGCCTTATCAAAGGTTCCTCCAATTCCTACTCCAACAATTATTGGTGGACATGGATTCGGACCTGCTTCCTTAACTACTTTTATTATAAAATCTTTAACACCTTGAAGTCCATCAGAAGGTTTTAACATTTTTATTTGACTCATATTTTCAGAACCAAAGCCTTTAGGTGCTACAGTGATTTTTAGCTTATCTCCTGGAACTATATTATAGTAGATCATAGCTGGAGTATTATCCTTTGTATTTACTCTATCTAAAGGATCCTTAACTACAGATTTTCTTAGGTATCCATCCTTATATCCTTGTCTAACACCTTCATTTATTGCATCTTCTAGGGCTCCTCCAACTACCTGAACCTCTTGACCTATTTCTATAAATACACATGCTACACCAGTATCTTGGCACATAGGCATATCTTCATTTTTTGCTATATCAGCATTAACTAATATTTTGTTTAATATTCCCTTTGCAATATCCCAATCTTCTTCCTCATGAGATTTTATAAGTCTGTTTTTAATATCACTACCTAGATAGTAATTTGCATCTATACATAATTTTCTTATAGCTTCAGTTATCTGTGAAACTTTAATTTCTCTCATATATAATCCTCCTAAACCCATTGATTAAATATATTTTTTCAATATTAATTCACTAATACAGTTTAATTTAAATCCCATGAATAATATCTCTCATTTTTATAATTATTATAAGTAAAAAGGCAGTTTTTAAATAAACCGCCTTTTTTCTTTATACCTAATGTATTATTTATTTCTTCTATTTACTAAGGCAACAACCCTATTCATTTCATTGTTCACTATCATGTAACCTTCATCAACGCCCATACCTGGTTTAGCTAAGCATTGATCCGCTCCACAAGCCATAGCAATGTTAGTGCAAACTTCTGCTGATCTATTTGTTTCGTTACATGTTCCTCCACAGTAAGCTCCAACCTTTTTCTTCTTACAATACAATATAGCTTCTATTGTATTATTTACTCCTCCAAGATCTGGAGTTTTTATTTGAAGCATATGTCCTGAGTTGTTATCTGCAAAGAATGCTACGTCTTCATAAGTATTACACCATTCATCTGCAACTAATTCTACATTGATATTTCTATTATCAAGTTCATCTGTTAGCTCTTTTAATGCTTCCATTTGTCTTTCTCTATGCTCTACATCCATTGGTCCTTCTATTCTTAATTTAAATGGTTTAGCAGCCTCTTCCAATGTTGCTATGTAGTCTGCCATTGCTTTTGTATCACAATCAAATGCAACTCCTATAGTTCCATAAACATCTATATGGAATATTGGGTTATAGTCTTTACTAGTTCTTAATTTTAAAACTCTATCACTTAACCATTTAACATATTCAAGAAGTTTTTCGCCATTTAAGCCTAATTTCTCTTCTACATTGTTTATTAAAGCATGAGGTAAAACATCTGCTCCCTTGATAATCATCTTATCAGCGTTGTTGTATCTGTCATCTCCTGATTGAGTAAATATAGGAATTCTATTAATTTCTACTCCAGTATTATATTCATCTCTTACAACTTCAGCCATAGTAACTTTTTTAGCTTTTGCTACACCATCAAGAATAGCTTGAGTTACTCCATATCTTATAGCTGTATGAAGTCTTTTTCCATTTACCAACATTTTATCAAATTCTTCAGCTAAACATTTAAAGTTAGTTAATTCTCTACCTATAAGTTTTGGTGCTATTTCCTTTTCTATAACTGGTATGAAATCTTTAGCTAAGAATAATGGATCACGTCCACCTGCTCCTGAATATTGAACAGCTGCACAATCACCGTGTGCTACTTGACCATCTTCAAGTATTAACATTACAGATATAGATTCCCCTGCTTGTCTTATAGATGTAAATCCTTCAGTTACTGGCTCTCCAATATAAGTAAATCCATCATGACCAGCTCCAGCTTTTATTGCTCTTTGGTCATCAAAATAAAATCCAGTTCTTCCTGCAGAACATACTACATCAACAATTTTCATTTAAATACACCTTGCTTTCTATAATTTAAGAATTTTATATTAGTTTATTGTTAGCTTATAAATTATAAATGTTATTTTTCTGGTCTTCCAACAAGCTTTCCTTTTCCTACAGCAAATATATCATCTATTGTCATTTGGAATCCAACTGGACGATTTTCGTATTTTCCTCTTTCGTCTAGCTTTTTCATATTGAAAGCTTTAAGCTCTGCTGTAAATGGAACATTTCCAAATTTAAGATATCTTACTGCTCCATTATTATCTCTTGCAGGCATCATTTTACCAGCGTTATATTTACTTGGTGCAAATGGAATGTCTATAACTCCTATGTCAAAGCCTTTAACAGCACCTTTCGCTAAGTCACCGTTTCCTACTTCATATAACTTATCTACCATGCATCTTGTTTCAGCTTTAATTATAGCAATTTCAGTTCTAAGTTCATCAGATAAGTGCATTTGTTGACCTTTTAATAAGTTTAAAGTCATTTTAGTTGCTCTTATACCTTGAGCATTTGCTTCTTTTGTTGGTATACCTATAGCTTCATGTGGAGTTTTAACTATAACTTTTGTAGCTCCTGCTAATGCTGCAGCTGCTGCTCCAGTAGATATAACACCAAAAGCCTTAGCTTCATCAGCTGGGAAGCCTCCCATCCATTGATGGAATACTGTTGTTAGGTAAACATCACCATAACCATACGCTCTTAAGTAATCGCTACATTGCTCTTCAAGAGCTCTAATTGCTGCTACGTCTTGTATTAAGTTACCACACTGACCATATCCAACTGTAATATTCTTAACACCCTGTTCTGCTGCAAGTAGTGCTTCTACTATTGCAACTGCATTAGATGTACTTGGTGGTACTAAAGTTCCTGTTAATGGACCAAATGGCTCTCTATTAATAGATATACCTTGCTCTTCATAGAAACCTACTAATCTATCACAATATTGCCAATCAAGAATAGTTTTTTCTAGAGTAACACTTTTAGCATATGGTATATTATATGATATACCGCCACCTTCATTTGATGTCCAACCTGATGCATGAGTAATTTCTGCAAGTAACCTACCATCTGGAGTACCGTGTCTTGATTCTAATGGCAAGTTAACAGATTCAAATACTTGTCTACATCCTTTAACACCGTGGTTAACCCCTGGAAATCCATTTAAAAGTGATCTTCTAGCTTTTATACTTTCTTGTATCCCAACTTCACATTCTTCATATCTATTTTGTCTTGTGTAACTATCTATTGTTGATGGTAAAAGATCCGCTCCACCTTCTTTGTCTAAGTAGTTTAGTAATTCTATGTGGCTATCTAATAAAGCTACACCGGCCCTAGGTTGAGCTAATGTTATGCCCGCTTCCTTTGCTTCCATTAATTTTTTAGCAAAGTTCTTGTGCGCTGGAATTTTTTTGTTGTAGTCTATAGCCTCCTGTAAATCTACTTCTTTACCTGTTGGCCATTGTGCTAAAACCTCTTCTCTTGTCTTAAAAAACTCTTCCTCGGTCCACTTTTTGTTTTTTAGTTCCACTTTAATTTACCTCCTAGTAATTTACACTTCCACTAAATATTTTTTCATTATTCTTATTGCTTTGTCAGGATAATCCTGAGCTAACAGACCCATTGATGATAATATATAAGTTTTATCTACTAAAGTTTTTGGATTTCTAGGTCTTAAAGAAATAGCATTTTCTTTGTCAAAGGTTCCCGCTTTCAATATTTCACCTGGATGTTTACTATGAACTAAAACGCCACCTGTGCCAATCATATACTTTACATCCATAAGATCTTTTCCTAATTGATTATATACAGCTCCCATTGGAGTGTATATGCATTCAACAGTGCCACAGTGTCTTTCCATAGAAAGTTCTGTAGCTGCCTTTGCCATAGCTTCATCAAATTTTATATCTTCATCTGTTTCAGGTACCATTTTAATATTGCTATTCCTATATTTACATCTTTCTTCAATTTGTATTTTTCTATCTTTATCATTTAAATATGATCTAAGCTTTCTACTACCTGCAGCTTCCCAAAGAGATACAGCTGAATATCTCATACCTAAGTCACCTTCTACAGTTCTTTTTGCAAAAGGCTCCTCTAACCCCTTCATATTTACTCCACCCTTTGTTGGCTCTCCATATCCTATAGAGTGTACATCAGTAGTAGCTCCCCCTATATCAACAATGATTAAGTCTCCAATACCTTCTTCTTCATCGGTACCTTCTCCCAACACTCTAGCTGCTTTAAGTACAGCTGCTGGCGTAGGCATTAGTATACCATTTATATAATTTTCTGCATTGGATAGTCCTTTTGCATCAGTTATCCTATCCATAAATACTTTTCTTATTTCTTCTCTTGCTGGTTCCACATTTAATGCATTTAATTGAGGCATAACATTTTCTGTTATACTGAAATAGAATCCAGCTTTTTGAAATATTTCTTTTATTTCATCATTAGCACTTTTATTTCCAGCAACAACTATAGGAAGATTAACATCTAAATCTACTAGCATATTTGCGTTATGTAGAATACATTGTTTATTTCCTCCATTAGTACCACCGGCTAAAAGAATTATATCTACATCAGAATTTTTTATCTCTAATACTTCATCCTTAGTTAATTCATAACTATATACTTTTATAACTCGAGCTCCTGCTCCTAAAGCAGCTCTCTTAGCAGCCTCTGCTGTAAGATCTGGCACAAGCCCAATTGCAACCATCTTTAAGCCTCCAGCTGCAGATGAACAAGCAAGTTTTTCAACAAAATTTATTTCTTTACCTTCTAGCTTATTCATAAGCTTATCATAAGCTTTATTAAATCCTATCATTATATCATCTTCGATAGTTGTTATGTCCTTTGCTGTAGCTAATATTTCTTCATTATCTATATCTACTGCAGTCAATTTGGTATAAGTACTACCAAAGTCTAAAAGTAAATATGCATTCATTTAAATCACTCCAGCTCTCTATTAAAACTCCAAGTAAAATCTACTTTAGTTAGTTAATTAGTTAGTTTATGTGGTTATGTCTATTCTATTCCTAAATCATCTTTTAAGTCATGTATAGTAGTGTCTATACTTGTTCCTGGTGGGTAAACTCTATTAAAGCCCATTGCTTTAAATCTTGAATAAACTTCATCCCAATCCTGTTTACCTACAACTATGTTACCACCAACATAGATAAGGATATCTTTTAATCCTGATTCATCACACTTTTCTCTTAAGCCTCTACAGTCAATCTCTCCATGTCCATAAAGAGAAGAAACAATTATTGCATCAGCATTTGTTTCCACTGCAGCATTTATAAAGTCTTCTTGTGGTGATAGCACACCAATATTGATAACCTCAAACCCTGCTTCTGTTAATGCATAATCCATGATTTTGTTACCTACAGCATGACAATCTGCTCCAATAACACCAAGAACTAATGTCTTCTTTTCCATTTTTAATTCCTCCTGAATTAATTTTTTTGATACTTTAATTCTACAATTTTTGACTTAAGTGCCTTCACTGATGTAGAGTCTAATTTGTAAGAAAATTCTATAAGCTCTTTATTTTCATGATTAAGCTTACAAACATCCTTATATCTACCTGGAGTTACTATTAGTACCTCCGATTTATCAATTATGTGTTTTAATTTAGCTTCTTCAGCCATACTAAAATACTCAACTGATAAATCTGAAAGACCCGCATTATCAAGTGCTGACTTAATTTTAAATATAAACTCTTCAGATAAACAAATGAAAGTAAATTTTGTTCCTGAAGGATGTCTAGCGATTCTTACAATGGATTCTAGATTAGGGCTTACTGCTACTCCTAGTATTTCCTTGTTAAAGCCTTTTAAAAATCCATCTACATCATTTACATGATTGAAAGGTGATATAATTACTTCACAAGTCGAAAGCTTGTCCTTTGTGTCGTCACTCATTTTTTCTAAGTCCGTTAAAGTAAATGGTATCGTATTCATACTTGTTATTGATGTTATTTCTTTACTAAACATTCTCGCTTGCTCAATATTACATTCTACAAATGCTGAAGTAACTTTATTCATAACATCCTTCTTCTCACTAACCCTATTTGTTACTATATCTAAAAAATCATCTGGATCTATACCACATTCTAAAGCTTCTTCTAGAGCTAAATCCACAAACTTATTTATCTTCCTTCTGCTATCATAACTTTGCCAGGATACTACTTCTTCTGCTACGAAAGTTCCTTTTCCTCGAATAGATTTTAATACTCCCTTAGCTTCTAGTTCATTATAGGCAGCGCTAATGGTATTTCTACTAACTACTAACTCTTGAGACAATTCTCTTTCTGTCGGCATTTTACTTCCAACTCTCAAAGTTCCATCTTTTATAAGATGCATTATTTGTTTTTTTACTTGGATATAGAGAGGTATCCCATTTTTTTTATCAATTGTAATGTTCAAAATCTCATCTCCTGACCCTTTGGACCAATGGCTTAATCCAATCCTTAACCATAATATCATATGGACTAATCATTTGCAATTTTACATTCTTGTATATTCTATAAAGAGCCTACCTTTTATAGAAAAAGTAGGCTCTTATCTTTAATTTGCTCCTTCTTTCAAGTAAATGCTTATAGATTCAGCTAACGCATCTGCAATTTTCTTTTGATATTCTTCATCCTTTAACTTTTGATATTCTTCAAGATTACTTAGAAATCCGCACTCTACAATTACTCCTGCCATATTATCATTTCCTCTCAGTACTTTATATTGAGTGCCTGCAGCCTTTGCTTTCCTCTTATTGGACTGGTCCAATTTATCTTTTAATGTACCTTGCATGATATTTGCTAATCTTTCGCTTCCTTCATAATTTGAGTACCATACTTGAGCACCCTTACAATATGATTCTGGAAATGTATTTAGATGTATACTAACAAATATGTCACACTTTGTTTCTTCCTTCAAACTTACTCTTTTATTTAAGTCTTCATATTTTTTCTCCTTTACTGATTTTCCTTCAGTATAAAGTCCTACATCCTCTGTTCTTGTAAATTCAACCTTATATCCTTGACTTTTTAAATTTGAACCTAAGAGCAGTCCAATATTTAGGTTTATATCCTTTTCTGTAGTTCCATCTTTAGATGAAGCACCTCCATCTATTCCTCCGTGTCCTGGATCAATTAGTATTACTTTATTTTTTTCTTGTTCTGATTCAGCATTTTTATAAGTTGTAACCACCTTGTTTACATTAATTACAGACATGCATATGAATCCTAAAATAATTACTATAAGTATTGATATTAATTTAGTGTTCTTAATGGTTTCCCCCACCTTTTTTTATTACTCTGTAATTATACTTATTCATAAATTCATACTATTATTCTTTTACCTATATAATAAAAAACCTTTTGGATACATATTATCCAAAAGGTTTTACATAAGCTATAAAATACTATTAATTCTAATTTTCATATATTATTTCAGCTATATTTATTGAGTGATCACCTATTCTTTCTAAATTACTTATCAAATCCAAGAAAATTGTTCCCACTACAGCATTACATACACCAGTGTTTAATCTCTTTATGTGTGATGCTCTTAGTTCTTTTTCTAGAGAGTCTATTCTTTCTTCTATTCCCCTTATCCCTGCTGCTTTTTCTCTATTATAACTTTTAAAACACTCTATACTCATTTCTACTGCACTTATAGTATAGTCAAACATACCTTTTATTTCATTCATAGCATCTGGAGAAAAATTTAATCTTTTTGTGATTCTCTCACTAGCAAGATCTGCAATATTCTCTGCATGATCTCCTATACGCTCAATATCATTTACCACATGGAAATATGCAGCTAGTTCTGCTCTCTGTTCATCACCTAAATCTGAGTTAGATAACTTAACTAAATATTTTGTTATATCATGTTCTAATAGATTAATTATCTTTTCATTATTATATGCTGCCTTTATTAGCTCTTCATCGCCTTGTAAAAAAGAATTCATAGCTACTTTTAAATTTTCCTTTGCCTTCTCACCCATTCTCACTATTTCATTAGTTGTTTGGCCAAAAGCTATTGCTGGAGTCTCTAGCAATCTTTCGTCTATATATTTTACACCTGGTACATCTTTTTCATCTTCACCAGGAATTATCTTATTAACAAATGAAACAAGATATTTAATTAAAGGAAGTAATAGTAATGTATTTACCACATTAAATATAGTGTGAGCATTTGCTATTTGTCTTGGTATAGCTTCTACTCCTGAATTGGGACTTATTGCTAAAACTATATTTGCTAAGAATGAAACTGGTATAATTAAGAATATAACAGCTCCTATAAGGTTAAATAACAAATGAATTACCGCTGCTTTTTTTGCCGTTATTGAAGTTCCTATGCTAGATATTAATGCTGTTACACATGTACCAATGTTATTACCTAATAATATTGGTATTGCTACTGTTAATGGTAAGCTTCCTGTAGATGCTAATGCTACCAGTATACCAGTAGAAGCTGATGAACTTTGAAGAACAGCTGTCATCATCATTCCTATTAAAAGCCCTAATATAGTATGTCCTTCTAATTTTAGTATTAAATTTGTAAAGAATACTGAGTCCTTAAGCGGTGACATTGCACTTGACATAAGTTTTAATCCTAAAAATAATATACCAAATCCAAGAATAATTTGACCCACTTCTTTTACTTTTCTTTTGTTGCAAAAAAGTATCATAACTGCACCAATGGCTAAAAATACAGGTGCAAAAGCATCAAATTTAAATGTTATTAATTGGGCTGTTATTGTAGTACCAATATTAGCTCCCATTATAACAGATGTTGCTTGATATAAATTCATAAGTCCTGCATTAACAAATCCAACAACCATTACTGTAGTAGCACTACTACTTTGAATAATAGCAGTGACAATGGTACCTGTTAGCACACCTTTCACTGGATTAGATGTTATCCTGTCAAAAATACCCTTCAGTTTATCTCCTGCTGCATTTTCAAGACCATCCCCCATAAGCTTCATCCCATATAGAAAAAGTCCTAATCCTCCTAAAAGGTTAATAATCAAAAATATGATATTATACATCAATTTACCTCCTACAATAAATCTCATTCAACAATATGTACTTTTTCTTTGTCCATTAAAATTCCATACTAATAATACACTATAATTAAAAATATGTTAATACTTATTTACATATTTAACATGAATTTAACATAGCTTTTTATAAGTATATTAGGTAATGTTATAATTTAAACTTCACTAATGATTATATATAAAATGGATTTACCTAAAAAAATTACACAATATAAAAATAAGGAGTATATNNATATACTCCTTATTTTTATATAACATACAGTTGTATGTACAAATACTATCTTTTTGAGAATTGAGAAGCTCTTCTTGCTTTTTTAAGACCGTATTTCTTTCTTTCTTTCATTCTTGGGTCTCTTGTTAAGAATCCAGCTTTCTTAAGTTCTGGTCTTAAGCTCTCATCAGCTTTTAATAAAGCTCTTGATATTCCGTGTCTGATAGCTCCAGCTTGACCTGTGTATCCACCACCGTGTACATTAACTAAAACGTCAAATTTGTCTTTAGTTCCTGTTAATACTAATGGTTGGTTAACTATGAATTTTAATGTATCTAATCCAAAGTAGTTATCCATATCTCTTTTATTTATTACAACTTTACCTTCACCAGGTACAAGTCTTACTCTAGCAACTGATTTCTTTCTTCTACCTGTTCCAAAATGTTGAACTTTTGCCATTATTTATTCCTCCTTACAATACTATATTAGTATTTTAATTCTAATACTTCTGGTTTTTGAGCATGATTTTTGTGCTCTGGTCCTCTGTAAACTGTTAGCTTCTTAGCCATTTGTCTTCCAAGAACTCCTTTTGGAAGCATTCTTCTTACAGCTTCTTCAAATACGAATTCTGGTTTCTTAGCTAATGCTTCTCTGTAAGGGATCTCTTTTAATCCGCCTGGGTATAATGAGTGATGTCTTAACATTTTTTGATCTAATTTCTTTCCTGTTAAAACAATTTTCTCTGCATTTACAACTATTACGTGATCTCCAGTATCTACATTTGGAGTAAATTCTGGTTTATTTTTACCTCTTAATATAGAAGCTATTTGACTTGCAGCTCTACCTAAAGTCATTCCTTCAACGTCTACTACATACCATTTTCTTTGTATTTCACTTGGTTTAGCTAAGTATGATTTCATCTTACTACCTCCCTGATTTTTAACAATTATAATTCTATGGATAAAGATCCGGGGCTAATGGATCTTACACACAAATATTTATTATACGAACAAAATTCATTATAATACAATTTCCCGGGTGTGTCAATGATTTTCACTATTATTAATAATAAACTTCAATTAAACACAAACCTTGGGGTGAACATGTTTTGCCTGCTTTTTTTCGATCTCTACTTAATATTATTTTAGGTATATCTTCTGCTTTTATTTTTCCATTTCCTGCATCTATAAGCGTTCCTATCATAATTCTTGCCATATTATATAAAAATCCATCAGCAGCTATATATACTTTGATATAGTGTTCGTTCTTAACTATATCAACTTTACTAATAGTTCTTGTAGTCGTTTTAACCGAACTTCCAATATTCCTAAAAGCCTCAAAATCATGAGTTCCTATAAAAAATTTTGCAGCATCCTTCATTATCTCTATATCTAAACTCTTTCTATAGTGATATGAAAAATTTCTACATATGGGCATTCTTACTTCTGTATTTAGTATTGTATAGCAATACATCTTCCCTTTTGAATCATATCTAGCATGAAAATCATCATGAACTTGTGAGGACTTAATTACAGATATATCTTCAGGTAACACATGATTTAATGCTTCTCTAAACTTTTCTACAGGAATATTACTATTAGTCTTAAAATTACACACGTATCCTTTAGCATGGACTTTACTATCAGTTCTGCTACAGCCAATGACTTCAACTTTGTCCCCAGTGATCTTAGAAATTGCATTTTCAACTGTTCCTTGAACGGTTTCTCCCTTAGGCTGTTTTTGCCACCCCATATAATTAGTTCCATCATATTCTAGTATTAACTTAATGTTTTTCATATATATATCCCTTTATTCTACTACATCTAAAATCTCATATATATAACTATTATAGTTAATGCAGACATAACAATCATTCCTACATAATCTCTCGAAGTTACTTTTAGTATCTTCATTCTAGTTCGTCCTTCTCCACCTCTATAGCATCTAGCTTCCATTGCCATTGCTAATTCATCAGCCCTTCTAAATGAGCTAATAAATAGCGGTACAAGTAGTGGTATAAGGCTTTTAGCTCTATTCACTATACTTCCACTTTCAAAATCTGCACCCCTTGCCTTTTGAGCCTTCATTATTTTATCAGTCTCATCCATTAAAGTAGGTATAAATCGTAGTGCTATAGTCATCATCATGGCAAGTTCATGAGCTGGTACACCAATTTTCTTAAATGGTCCTAGTAATTTTTCTATTCCATCAGTAAGTTCTATTGGTGATGTAGTTAATGTTAATAGAGATGTTCCTATAATAAGAAAAGTAAGTCTTAATATCATGAATATAGCTGTTACTATACCTTCTTTATATATTTTAACAAATCCCCATTGCCATAATAGTATGTTACCTCTAGTTAAGAACACATTAAATAGTGCTGTTATTATCATTAATATAAATATAGGCTTTAATCCCTTATATATATATCTAAATTGAATCTTAGACACAATTATAGCCATCATTGTAAATACAAAAATAACAATATATCCTGAGAACTCTTTTATTAAAAATAAGTCTATTATAAAGAGTAAGGAAAATAGTATTTTTACCCTAGCATCTAATTTATGGACAAATGACTCTCCAGGTATATATTGGCCTATGGTAATATCTTTAATCATATTTACTCCTCCACAACTTTATAAAAGAGCCTAGTTTTTTGCTAGTATCTTAAGTAATTCTTTTTTAGCTTGTTCTAATGTGAAAATATCATCAGGTAATTCAAATCCAACCCTTCTTAATTCTCGCATAAGATATGTTACCTGTGGAACTGCAAGACCTACATTTTCTAATGTATCCACTTCTTTGAATATTTCTTGTGGTGTACCATCTAATACACATTTTCCTTCATCCATTACTAATATACGGTCTGCAACCTTTGCCACATCCTCCATGCTATGAGATACAAGAATTATAGTCATGTTATAGGATTTATGAAGTTTATATAGTTCTCCTAGAATTTCATCTCTCCCCTTAGGATCTAATCCAGCTGTTGGTTCATCTAATATTAAAACCCTTGGTTCCATAGCTACAACTCCAGCTATTGCTACTCTTCTTTTTTGTCCTCCACTTAGGTCAAATGGAGATTTATTTCTGTAAGTTTCATAGTCTAAACCTACCATGTCCATGGCTCTTTTAGTTCTTGCTAAAGCTTCCTCATCATTAAGCCCTAAATTCTTAGGCCCAAACATTATATCCTTTTCTATTGTTTCCTCAAAAAGTTGATACTCTGCATATTGGAATACTAATCCAACTTTTTTTCTTATGTCTGTAAGCTTAACTCCACTAGCAGTAATATCTACACCATCAACAAATATTTTTCCTTGGTTAGGTTTTAATAACCCGTTCATGTGTTGTATCAAAGTAGATTTACCTGAGCCTGTATGTCCAATGAGGGCTACAAATTCGCCATCATTTATATTCACATTAACATTACTAAGGGCAACCTTTTCAAAGGGAGTTTTAGCCATATATATATGAGTTAAATTTTCTATTTTAATTGACATAATTCTCTCACCATCTCATCTATAGTTAATATATCCGATTTTATATTAACACCTGATTTATTTAATTCATAAGCCAATTCTGTCATTTGTGGTACATCCAAACCTAAGTTTTTCATAATTTCTACATTTTGAAATACTTCTCTTGGCTTTCCTTCTACTATAACTTTTCCTGAATCCATAACATATATCTTATCTGCTGCAACAGCTTCTTCCATAAAGTGTGTTATGTATACTATTGTAATCCCATTGTTTTTATTTAAATCCATTATTGTATTTATAACTTCTTTTCTTCCAGATGGATCAAGCATAGCTGTTGGCTCATCTAATACTATACATTCAGGCATCATAGCTAATATACCAGCAATAGCTACACGTTGCTTTTGACCCCCAGATAAAAGATGTGGTCCATGTTTCTTATAATCATACATTTTTACTCTCTTAAGTGACTCATCTACTCTTCTTCTTATCTCCTTAGGTTCTACGCCTAAATTTTCTGGTCCAAAAGCTACATCCTCTTCTACTATGGTTGCAACAATTTGGTTATCAGGGTTTTGAAAAACCATACCCGCTTTGCTTCTTACATTCCATATGTTTTCTTCTTTGCTAGTATCATATCCAGATACACTAATTTTGCCCTCTGTTGGAATTAAGAGTGCATTTATATGTTTTGCAAAAGTAGATTTTCCTGATCCATTATGACCTAATACAACTACAAACTCACCCTTATTAATGGTAATATTAACACCATCTATAGCCAATTTTATATTACCTTCACTATCCGGAGGATAAGTATATCTCAAGTTTTCACTAATAACTTCTGATACTTTTTCACTGGATGAATTTAAATTATCTATTTTATCAATTTCATTAAGCTTTTCAATTTGATTATCTCTAAAATTTATATTAGTTTCCATCAATTATCCCTCCATTAGAGAGTTACTATCTAATGCTCAATTTTATAACAAAACGGGGACTAAGTTAGCCTTACTTAATCCCCTTGAATTATTATACTAATTCTAATACAACAACCTCTGCTCCGTCGCCTCTTCTAGGTCCCATTTTCATTATTCTAGTGTATCCACCATTTCTCTCAGCGTACTTTGGAGCTACGTTATCAAATAAATTCTTAACAACATCCTCTTCTGTAACAAATGCAAGCACTTGTCTTCTAGCATGAAGATCTCCTCTTTTAGCTAAAGTTATCATTTTCTCAGCTAATCTTTTAGTTTCTTTTGCTCTAGCTTCAGTTGTTTCAATTCTACCGTGCTTTAAGAAACTAGTCGTAAGATTTCTAAGCATTGCCATTCTTTGATCAGTTGGACGTCCTAACTTACGTTGCTGTGCCATCTCTATACCTCCTTACTCCTCGCTAGGTTTGAATCCCAATCCTAAGCCTTCAAGTTTTTGCTCAACCTCTTCAAGAGATTTCTTTCCTAGGTTTCTTACCTTCATCATATCATCCATTGATTTTTCTGTTAACTCTTGAACAGTATTAATACCAGCTCTCTTTAAGCAGTTAAAGCTTCTAACAGATAAATCTAGTTCTTCTATAGTCATTTCTAGAACTTTTTCTTTCTTATCTTCTTCTTTTTCTATCATTATTTCAACATTATCTGCATGATCAGTTAATGTCATAAATAGTTTAAAGTGTTCAATAAGAATTTTAGCTGATAAACCAATAGCTTCATCAGGTCTAATAGTTCCATTTGTCCAAATTTCTATAGTTAATTTATCATAATCTGTGATCTGTCCTACTCTTGTATTCTCAACTGTAAAGTTAACTCTTTTAACTGGAGTATATATTGAATCAACAGGTATAGTTGATATTGGCTTATCATCAGTTTTGTTCTTATTTTGAGAAACATAACCTCTACCACTATTAATATTTATCTCCATAAATAACTTTCCACCATCATCTAGGGTAGCAATATGAAGATCCTTATTAACTACTTCAACATCTCCGTCCACTTTAATATCTGCTCCTGTAACTTCACCAGGACCTTCAGCATCAATATATATTGTTCTTGGGCCCTCACCAGACATCTTAAGTGCTAATTCCTTTATATTTAGAATTAACTCAGAAACATCTTCTTTAACTCCATGTATAGTTGAAAATTCGTGTAAAACACCATCAATTTTAATCGAATTAGCAGCAACTCCAGGTAGTGAAGAAAGAAGAATTCTTCTTAATGCATTACCTAAAGTTATTCCATAACCTCTTTCTAATGGTTCAACAACAAATTTGCCATATGTACCATTTTCAGCGGTTTCAATACATTCTATTTTTGGCTTTTCAATTTCTAACATTTATAACCCTCCTTTTAAATTTAGTGGTTTTTTTATATCGAGGGCAACTGATTACATTATTGACTATTTACTGTATAACTCAACGATTAATGTTTCATTAACAGGAACGTCTATGTCTTCTCTTGCTGGTATTGAAGCAACCTTACCTTCAAATGATTCAATATTTCCTTCTAACCAAGTTGGTAGAGTTTTTGGATTTTCAGCAAAAACTTTGAATTTTTCAGAAGATCTGCTTTTTTCTCTAACTGATATAACATCTCCAGCTTTAACAGAGTAAGATGCGATATCTACTTTTTTACCATTTACTAAGAAATGTCCGTGGTTTACTAATTGTCTAGCTTCAACTCTTGAGCTTCCGTATCCTAATCTATAAACAACGTTATCTAATCTTAATTCTAGGAATTTTAATAGGTTTTCACCTGTAATTCCTCTTTGCTTTTCAGCTTTCTCATAGTACTTTCTAAATTGTCCTTCTAGAACTCCATATATTCTCTTAGCTTTTTGCTTTTCTCTTAATTGAGTTCCATAGTTTGACATTTTCTTTCTGCTTTGACCGTGTTGACCTGGTGCATAACCTCTTCTAGTAAAAGCGCACTTCTCAGTGAAGCATCTGTCACCTTTAAGGTTAAGCTTAAGGCCCTCTCTTCTACAAAGTCTGCATGTAGCGCCTGTGTATCTTGCCATTCATTACACCTCCTGTTAATTAAACTCTTCTTCTTTTTGGTGGTCTACATCCATTGTGTGGAATTGGAGTTACATCTTTGATTAAAGTAACTTCTAATCCTGCAGCTTGAAGTGATCTTATAGCCGCTTCTCTACCTGCTCCTGGACCTTTAACATAAACTTCTATGCTTTTTAAACCATGTTCCATCGCTGCTTTAGCTGCTGTTTCAGCTGCCATTTGAGCTGCAAATGGAGTACTTTTTCTTGAACCTCTAAATCCTAATCCACCAGCACTTGCCCATGACAATGCGTTTCCAGCTGCATCAGTAAGTGTAACGATGGAATTATTGAAAGTAGATTTTATGTGTGCAGCGCCGTGCTCAACATTTTTTCTTTCTTTTTTTCTTCTACTTCTAACTTTCTTTTGAGCCATTATATTCCCTCCTTACTATTTCTTCTTGCCTGCTATAGTCTTCTTAGGACCTTTTCTTGTTCTTGCATTAGTCTTAGTCTTTTGACCTCTAACTGTAAGACCTTTTCTATGTCTTATTCCTCTATAACATCCTATTTCTTTAAGTCTCTTTATATCTAAGGCAACTTTTCTTCTAAGATCACCTTCAACCATTAAGCTCTTATTTACATAATCTCTTAATGTATTTACTTCATCTTCAGTTAAATCCTTGATTCTAGTATCAGGATTCACTCCTGTAGCTTCAAGTATTTCATGAGATTTTGGTAGTCCTATACCAAATATATAAGTTAGACCTATCTCAACTCTTTTTTCTTTTGGTAGGTCAATACCTGCAATTCTTGCCATCTACAATCTACACCTCCTAAGTATCACTACTTATTTATTTTCATTAACCTTGTTTTTGTTTATGTTTAGGATTTTCACAGATAACCATTACTCTTCCTTTTCTTTTTATGACTTTACATTTTTCACATATAGGTTTAACTGATGGTCTTACCTTCATAGCTAACCCTCCTTATTACTTATCTCTCCAAGTTATTCTCCCACGAGTCAAATCATATGGAGAAAGTTCTACTGTAACCTTATCTCCTGGTAAAATTCTTATAAAGTTCATTCTTAACTTTCCAGAAATATGAGCAAGTATCTTGTGCCCACTCTCTAATTCAACTTGGAAAGTTGCATTAGGTAGAGTTTCTAAAACAACACCTTGCATTTCAATTATATCATCTTTTGACATAAGGGTAATCAAACCTCCTCTATTATATCCTCAACCTGCAAAAATTTTCTTATTTTAGAATTACTGATCTTTCCATCAGATAAGATAGCACTTCTAATATCTTCAGCCAAAACATTTGTAAAAGATAAATGTTTAATTTTCTTTTTCTTTGGCCTATCAATTTTTCTAAGGTCTCCATCTGAAATATAGACATACTCATCGTCTATTATACCAATAATGATAAAGTATTTTCCTTTATCTCTTCCTGATTTTGAATGTACTACCTTACCTAAAAGGCTGTCATCATCCACATTAGTCACCTCATTAGCTCAAAGTTAGTATTTCTACACCTTCATTAGTTATTGCTATAGTATTTTCATAATGGGCAGATAACTTTCCATCACTAGTCACTACAGTCCAACCATCTGGCTTAATTTTAACTTTGTAATTTCCCATGTTTATCATAGGTTCAATTGCAAGTACTACACCGTGTACTAACTTAGGACCTTTACCAGCAGTGCCGTAATTAGGAACTTGTGGGTCTTCATGCATAGAAGTTCCTATGCCGTGTCCAACAAAATCCCTAACCACAGAATATCCAAAACTCTCAGCATACTTTTGAATTGCTGCTGAAATATCGGTAAGTCTGTTCCCCACTACTGCTTTTTCAATGCCCTTAAAGAAAGATCCTTTAGTGACATCTATTAGATGTTGTGCTTCCTTAGAAATATTTCCTACTGGAAAAGTTCGTGCAGCATCACCATGATAGCCATTAAGTATCGCTCCACAATCAACACTGATTATATCTCCTTCAACTAATACGGTGTCATTCGGGATACCATGTATTACTACATCATTTACTGATGCACATATTGATCCTGGAAATCCTCCATATCCTTTAAAAGAAGGTATAGCTCCTTGTGCTAATATAAATTCTTCAGCAAGTTTATCAATTTCTGCAGTGGTTATTCCTGGTTTTATTACCTTTTGAATCATTGCTAGGGTATCGGCAACAACCTTACCAGCACTCCTCATATATTCTAGTTCTGTATCACTCTTAATATTCATCACTATTTATCGCTCCTAAGATACCACAGATATTCTTAAAAACATCATTAATAGCTTGCGTTCCATCAACCTCTGCTAATAGATTTTTCTCTCTATAGTATTCTATTAACGGTTGTGTTTGTGCATCATATATTTCAAGTCTTTCACTTACTGTCGCTTCATTATCATCTGCTCTTTGTATTACAACGCTACCGCAAACGTCGCATTTTCCATCGTTTTTAGTAGGATTATATTTTACGTGATAACTAGCTCCACAAGTAGTACATACACGTCTTCCTGTCATTCTATCTATAATAAAACCCTTAGGAACTTCAATCAATAAGGCAGTGTCTAGTTTTAAACTCATTTCTTTAAGTAAAACTTCTAAAGCCTCTGCTTGATTTACAGTCCTTGGATAACCATCTAGTAAAAATCCATTTTTGCAGTCATCCTGCTTTAATCTATCTTTAATTAAATCGATAGTTAATTCATCTGGTACTAGATGACCTTTATCTATATATTTTTTAGCTTCAATCCCTAAAGGCGTTGCTTGAGAGATATTATATCTAAAAATATCTCCAGTAGATATGTGTGGTATAGAGTATTTATTACAGATTGACTTTGCCTGAGTTCCTTTTCCGGCTCCAGGAGGACCTAATAAAATAACTCTCACTAGTATCAACTCCAAATTAAAATTTTTATTTAAGGAACCCTTCATAATGTCTCATTACTAGCTGAGATTCTAATTGTTTCATAGTATCTAAAGATACACCAACTAAAATTAGTAAACTAGTTCCACCAAATGAAACTCCCTTAAAATTACTGAATATAGCTGCTAATATAGGTACTATAGCTATAATTCCAGCAAATGTTCCACCTAAAAGGGATATTCTTGTCAAAATCTTCTCTAAGTAAATTTCAGTTTTTTCACCTGGTCTTATACCTGGAATAAATCCTGATGATTTATTCATATTCTCTGCCATCTCATCTGGTTTGAAAGTAATTATAGTATAGAACCAAGCAAAGAATAGTACTAATAAAAAGTATGCTACTACATATTTCATAGTATCTTGCTGAAATATACTCCAAGAACTCTTATTAACAAATACCGCAAAGGAAGATTCAGGCCATATTTGTGCTATAACCGCTGGAAATTGCATTACTGACATACCAAAGATTATTGCCATAACTCCAGAAGAATTTAATCCTATTGGAATATGTGATGATTGACCTTTTATAACTTTTCTTCCTATTGCTTTACCGGCATATTGCACTGGAATTCTTCGTTCTGCTAAATTTATAACAATTACTGTAATTAATAAAGCTAAAGCTACTGCTACGAATATTACAACCTCTACCGGACTAACTTCTCCTGTTTTAAGAAGCCCTGCTATTTGATAAGCTGTTTGTGGTAGTGAAGATATTATATTTACAAATATAATAACAGAAACACCACTTCCAATTCCATGTACTGAAATTTGTTCACCTATCCATACTAACAAGGCTGTACCTGTTGTCATTGTTAGTATTATTAGTAAAAGGCCCATTGAACCTTCTATCAATATAGCTCCTGAGCTTTTAATTAAGGCATATGCTGCATATGCTTGAATAACAGCAAATACCAGAGCTGCATATTTAGTATAGTTCTGTATTTTTTTTCTTCCTTCTTGACCTTCTTTAGAAAGTTGTTCTAAATAAGGAATTGCAATTGTAAGTAATTGAATTATAATCGATGCATTGATGTACGGAGTAACACCTAAAGCAAATATACTAAACTTACTAAAAGCTCCTCCTGCAATCATGTCATAGAAACTTAGAAGGGAACCAGAATTACTACTAACTAAAGTTGCAATCTTACTAGCATCCACTCCTGGTACTGGGATAAACACACCCATTCTAAAAATTACCACTATCATTAATGTAAATAGTATTCTTTTTCTTAGCTCAGGAACTCTCCAAGCGTTTCGTAGGGTTGATAACATCTATATCACCTCAACTTTTCCTCCTGCCGCTTCAATCTTCTCTGCTGCAGCTTTGGAAATCTTATTAGCTTTAACAGTTAATTTCTTTTCAATGTTACCATTTCCAAGAATCTTTATCCCATCGTTTACTCTCTTAGCCATTCCAGATTCACGAAGTAACTCTGGAGTAACTACAGTTCCATCCTCAAATATGTTTAGTCTATCTACGTTTATACAAGTATATTCTTTAGCAAATATATTTGTAAATCCTCTCTTAGGTAGTCTTCTATATAAAGGCATTTGACCTCCCTCAAACCCTGGTCTTACACCGCCACCAGATCTTGAGTTTTGTCCTTTTTGACCTTTTCCAGCAGTTTTACCCCAACCTGAACCAGTACCTCTACCGATTCTCTTAGGAGATTTTTTTGCACCTTCTGCAGGTCTTAACTCATGAAGTCTCATATTTACACCTCCTTAGTTTAAGCTTCTTCTACTTTTAGTAGGTAACTTACTTTATTAATCATACCTCTGATCTGAGGAGTCTCCTCGTGCTCAACAGTTTTACCTATTTTTCTTAATCCAAGAGCCTCTACAGTAGCAATATGATCTTTTTTTCTACCAATTAAACTCTTTACTAATGTTAATTTAACTTTAGCCAAGGTTTTCCCCTCCTATCCTAGAATTTCTTCAACAGTTTTGCCTCTAAGTTTTGCAACTTGCTCTGCTGTTCTTAATTTTGATAATCCATCTATAGTTGCGCTAACCATATTTCTTGGGTTATTTGAACCTAATGATTTAGCTCTAACGTCTTTTAATCCTGCAAGCTCAAGTACTGCTCTTGCTGGACCTCCAGCGATAACACCTGTTCCTTCTGAAGCTGGCATTATGTGAACTGTACCAGTTCCAAATTTACCATCTATAGTATGAGGAACTGTAGTTCCATCTAATTCAACTTTAACGATGTTCTTTTTAGCATCTTCGATACCTTTTCTAATTGCTTCTGGTATTTCGATAGATTTTCCCATTCCAACACCAACGTGTCCGTTCTCATCACCAACAACTACTAGTGCGCTGAATCTGAAGTTTCTACCACCTTTAACAACCTTAGCAACTCTGTTTATGTGTACAACTTTCTCTTTAAGATCAAGTGTGCTAGGATCTATTTTCATGTGTGTACCTCCTTTTTTTAGAATTTAAGTCCTGCTTCTCTTGCACCTTCTGCAAGCATTTGTACTCTTCCGTGGTATACATATCCACCTCTATCGAATACAACTTCAGTAATTCCTGCTTCTATTGCTTTTTTAGCTACTACTTCACCAACTAGTTTAGCAGCTTCCTTATTGCTACCAACTTTTAGAGAAAAGTCTTTATCTAAACTAGATGCAGCAACTAATGTTCTTCCAGCAACATCATCTATAATTTGAGCGTATATGTTCTTTTCACTTCTGAACACTGCAAGTCTTGGTCTTTCAGCTGTTCCATGAATCTTCTTACGTACTCTTAAATGACGTCTTTCTCTTGATAGCTTTCTATCAGCTTTATTGAACATGAAATTCTCTCCTTTCTAATAGCTATTATTTACCAGTCTTACCTTCCTTACGTCTGATAACTTCATCAGAGTACTTAATACCCTTTCCTTTGTAAGGCTCAGGTTTTCTCCAAGTTCTTATATCAGCTGCAACTTTACCAACTAATTCCTTGTCGATTCCTTTTACTACTATAGTATTAGCATCTGTTAATTCAAATGTAATTCCATCTACAGCAGCTATTTCAACTGGGTGTGAGAATCCTAGGTTTAAAGTTAATCCCTTACCTTTTGCTGTTGCTCTATATCCAACACCAACTAATTGTAATGTCTTAGCGAAACCATTAGTTACTCCAATTACCATATTATTTAATAATGCTCTAGTTAATCCGTGTAGAGCTCTATGTTCTTTTATATCGCTTGGTCTTGTAACGACCACTTGATTATCCTCTATAGCTATGTTTATATTCTTCACCATTGTTCTAGTTAATTCTCCTTTAGGTCCTTTAACTGTAACAACGTTGTCTGGCGTTACTGTAACAGATACACCAGCTGGTATAGCTATTGGAAGTCTTCCTACTCTTGACATAATCGCACCTCCTTGTTCATAAACTACCAGATGTAGCAGATAACTTCTCCACCTAATCCTAATTTTCTAGCTTCTCTATCAGAAACTAATCCTTTAGAAGTTGATATTATTGCAACTCCTAATCCATTTAAAACTTTAGGGATATCATCCTTACCACTATAAACTCTTAGTCCTGGTTTAGATATTCTCTTAAGTCCTGTTATAACTCTCTCTTTATTTTGGCCATATTTCATGCTAAGTCTTAACATTGAAACAGTTCCATCTTGATATTCTTCTATATTTTTAATATATCCTTCTTGAAGCATAATATTTGCTATGCCTTTCTTTATTGTTGAAGAAGGAACTTCTACTATTTCATGTCTAACAATATTTGCATTTCTTACACGTGTTAGCAAATCTGCTATCGGATCAGTCATATTCATTAATTGTGCCTCCTTTCGCTATGATCTGTATATTACCAGCTTGCCTTTTTGCATCCAGGAATTTGTCCTTTATAAGCAAGTTCTCTGAAACATATACGGCAAATACCAAATTTCTTTAAGACAGAATGTGGTCTTCCACATAATCTGCATCTAGAGTATTCTCTAGTTGAATATTTCGGTTCTTTTTTCCACTTTTCTATTAAAGCTTTACGTGCCAAGTCATTCCCTCCTTTTATTGAGCAAATGGCATTCCAAGGAATCTTAATAATTCTCTTGCTTCCTCGTCTGTCTTTGCAGTAGTTACAAATATTATATCCATTCCTCTTACTTTATCAATTTTATCATATTCTATTTCAGGGAATATTAATTGTTCTTTTATTCCTAAAGCATAATTTCCTCTTCCATCAAAAGACTTAGTAGGAACGCCTCTGAAGTCTCTAACTCTTGGTAATGCTATATTCATTAATTTGTCCGCAAATTGGAACATCTTATCTTTTCTTAATGTAACTTTACATCCAATTGCCATGTTATCTCTTATTTTAAAGTTGGCAACTGATTTCTTTGCTCTAGTTAATACAGCTTTTTGTCCAGTGATTAATTGCATATCACTTACAGCAGCATCTAAAACTTTAGAGTTATCTTTAGCTTCGCCAACTCCCATATTTATAACTATTTTTTCAAGTCTAGGTACTTGCATTATATTTTTGTATCCGAACTTATCCATCATAGCTGGTATTACTTCACTATTGTATTTCTCTTGTAGTCTTGTAACCATTTGTTAAACCTCCTTTCGCGAATTAAAATGTTTCTCCGCACTTTTTGCAAACTCTAACCTTTGTACCATCATCAAGTACTTTATTGCTTATTCTAGTTACGCTCTTACATTTATCGCAATATAGCATAACTTTTGAACTGTTAATAGCTGCTTCAAAGTTAACTATTCCACCTTGCATATTTTGTCTGTTTGGTTTTTGATGTTTAGTTACTACGTTAACGCCAGCAACTACAACTTTTCCAGTCTTAGGATAAACAGCTAAAACTTCTCCAGTTTTACCTTTATCTTTTCCAGAGATAACCATAACAGTGTCTTTCTTTCTAACATGAACTTTCATCTTTGCTACCCCCTATCCTATAGTACTTCAGGTGCTAGTGACAATATTTTATTATATTCTTTATCTCTTAGCTCCCTAGCAACAGGTCCGAAGATACGAGTTCCTTTTGGATTCTTATCGTCTTTTATAATAACAGCTGCGTTCTCATCAAATCTGATATAAGTCCCGTCTGCTCTTCTCAAACCTTTAACTGATCTAACAATAACTGCTTTTACTACGTCACCTTTTTTAACAACTCCACCTGGTGTTGCACTTTTAACGCTAGCAACAATTACGTCTCCGATGTTTCCCCATTTTCTTTTGGAACCACCGAGTACTCTAATACACATTATTTCTTTAGCACCAGAGTTATCCGCTACTTTTAATAATGTTTGTTGTTGTATCATGTAAATACCCTCCCTTCAGTTAACTATTTAGCTCTTTCCATGATTTCAACAAGTCTCCATCTCTTATCCTTAGATAATGGTCTTGTTTCCATTATTAATACTCTATCGTTAACTTTTGCTTCATTATTTTCATCATGAGCCTTAAATTTAGTTGTTCTATTAACTGTTTTTCCATATAATGGATGTCTAACTTTAGTTTCAACAGCAACAACAATTGTCTTATCCATTTTGTCAGAAACTACTCTTCCGATTCTACTTTTTCTATTTCCTCTTTCCACAAGATGAACCTCCTTTCAGTATTACTGCTCACAAGCCCTTAATTCTTCTTCTCTAAGGATGGTTTTAATTTGGGCTATAGACTTCTTAACCTGTTTAATTCTCATTGGGTTTTCTAACTGTCCTGTAGCTAACTGAAATCTAAGGTTAAATAATTCTGATTTAAGATCAGATAATTTTACATTTAAATCTTGAGGAGTACTTTGTCTCAACTCTTTCAATTCATTAGCCTTCATTGATTTCACCACCCATTTCCTCAAAATCTCTTCTAGTAACAAATTTGGTTGTTACTGGTAATTTGTGAGACGCAAGTCTCATAGCTTCCCTAGCAGCTTCTTCAGATACTCCAGATATTTCAAATAATACTCTACCTGGTTTAATTACTGCTACCCAGTACTCTGGTGAACCTTTACCAGATCCCATACGTGTTTCAGCTGGTTTTTCAGTTACTGGCTTATCAGGGAAGATTTTTATCCAAACCTTTCCTCCTCTTTTAACGTATCTATTTATAGCTATTCTGGCAGATTCGATTTGGTTGCTTGTAATCCAACCGCACTCTGTTGCTTGTAAAGCATAATCTCCATAAGCGATGAAGTTACCTCTTGTAGCTTTACCTCTCATTCTACCACGTTGTACCTTACGATGTTTAACTCTTTTAGGCATTAACATGTCAAATTCCTCCTTCCTTACACGTTATTATGAGTTACTTTCTTCCTTCTGAACTTTCTTAGTTGGAAGAACCTCACCTTTATACACCCAAACTTTTACACCAATTTTACCATAGATTGTATTAGCTTCTGTAAATCCATAGTCAATATCAGCTCTTAAAGTTTGTAGTGGGATTGTTCCCTCATGATACTGCTCTGTTCTTGCGATTTCAGCTCCGCCTAATCTTCCTGAACATGCAGTCTTAACTCCTTTAACACCTGTTCTCATAGCTCTTTGAATTGTTTGTTTCATAGCTCTTCTGAAAGATATTCTCTTTTCTAATTGAGCTGCTATGTTTTCAGCCATTAATTGTGCATTGTTTTCTGGTGTTTTAACTTCTACTATGTTAATTAAAACAAATTTATCTTTAACAACTTCTTTTAATGCAACTTTAAGTTCTTCTATACTTTGACCGCCTTTTCCTATAACCATTCCAGGTTTTGCGGTATGTATATTTATTTTAACTCTTTTAGCTGCTCTTTCTATCTCAATTTTAGATATTCCAGCAGTGAATAATCTTTTCTTTATATATTCTCTGATAGCATTATCTTCAACTAAGTTATCTGCAAAATTTTTCTTGTCTGCATACCATTTAGCGTCCCAATCCTTGATAACACCAACTCTTAGGCCGTGTGGATGTACTTTTTGACCCACTCTATATCCCTCCTTCTTATGCTCTTTCTTTAACTACTATAGTTATATGGCTAGTTCTTTTTAAAATTCTGAATGCTCTACCTTGAGCGTGTGGTCTAAATCTCTTTAATGTTGGACCTGCACCTGTATGAGCCTCTGCAACATATAATCTATTTCTGTCTAAATTAAAATTGTTTTCTGCATTCGCAACAGCTGATTTCAATAATTTATTAATAACAACAGCTGCATCTTTTGGAGTATATTGTAATATAGCGAAAGCTTCATTTACATTCTTATCTCTTATAAGGTCAAGAACAATCCCAACTTTCATAGGAGACATTCTTACATATTTAGCTATAGCTTTAGCTTCCATTGGTAATTTCCTCCTTCCCGTACTATCTCATTCTACTTGATTTTTCCTTCGCGATATGACCTTTAAAAGTTCTAGTCAAAGCGAACTCTCCAAGTTTATGTCCTACCATATCTTCTTGAACATATACTGGAACGTGTTTTCTTCCATCATGTACAGCAATTGTGTGTCCTATCATTTGAGGAAAAATTGTAGAGCTTCTTGACCAAGTCTTTATAACTTTCTTTTCGCCAGCTTTGTTCATTTCTTCTATTTTATTTAGAAGAGACTCTTTTACAAAAGGTCCTTTTTTAATTGATCTACTCACTATTAGTGGCCTCCCTTCATGTAAAGTAGTTATAATCAGAAGAGAATTTATTTCTCTTCTAACTATTTACTATTTCTTTTCTTAACAATAAATTTGTCAGAGTATTTCTTAGTTTTTCTAGTTTTGTATCCAAGAGCTGGTTTACCCCATGGAGTACGTGGACTAGCATGACCTACTGGAGATTTACCCTCTCCACCTCCGTGTGGATGGTCATTAGGGTTCATTACAGATCCTCTTACTGTTGGTCTGATACCCATATGTCTCTTTCTTCCTGCTTTACCTATATTAACAATTTCATGAGTTAAGTTTGAAACTGTTCCTATTGTAGCTCTGCAGTTTACTCTTACATATCTAACTTCTCCGCTTGGTAGTCTTACTTGAGCATAAGCTCCTTCTTTAGCCATTAATTGAGCTGAAGAACCTGCTGATCTAACAAGTTGAGCACCTTTTCCTACTTGTAATTCAATATTATGAATTATTGTACCTACTGGTATGTTAGTTATTGGAAGTGTATTTCCAACTTTAATATCTGCATCTGATCCAGATACTACAACATCTCCAACTTTTAATCCAACTGGAGCTATTATGTATCTCTTTTCACCATCTGCATATACAACTAATGCGATGTAAGCTGATCTATTTGGATCGTACTCGATAGTTGCAACTTTAGCTGGTATACCATCTTTAGTTCTTTTAAAATCTATTAATCTATATTTTTGTTTCGCTCCACCACCGTGGTGACGAACAGTAATTTTACCTTGAGCATTTCTACCACCAGTTTTTTTCTTACTTACAAGAAGTGACTTTTCAGGTACATCTGTTGTTATTTCCTCAAATGAAGCCATAGTCATATTTCTTCTTGAAGGTGTGGTAGGGTTAAATTTTTTAACTGCCATTAGGTTTCCCTCCCTTTTCGCTTATCTGGCTCTAGCCAATAAATGCGTTATATTATTGCATTCCTTCAAAGAATTCAATTGTTTTGCTGTCAGCTGCTAATTTAATAACTGCTTTTTTGAAATCAGCTCTTTTTCCAATGTGAACTCCAACTCTTTTAGTTTTACCTAAATTTCTTAGAGTTTTAACATCTTCAACTTTTACTCCGAAAACTTCTTCAACAGCTTTTTTTATTTGAACTTTGTTTGCGTGTATGTCAACGATGAAAGTGTATTTTCTTTCTGCCATAGCAGCCATACTTTTTTCAGTTATAACAGGTTTTCTTATTATATCATAACTAGTCATTTTCATTATGCATACACCTCCTCAATTTTTGATACAGCATCTCTAGTAATCATTAAGTTTTCATACTTTAATATGTCGTAAACATTTATGTTGTTTACAGGCACTACAGCTACTCCTGGAATGTTTCTTGCTGATTTATAAACATTCTCATTAGACTCAGCTACAACTATTAATGTTTTTTTAGTTTCAAAAGCATTAAGAACTTTTACCATATCTTTAGTTTTTGGTGCATCGAAAGCTAAGCTTTCCAATACTATCATTTCATTATCTTGTACTTTTGAAGTTAAAGCTGATTTCATAGCTACTCTTCTCATACTCTTTGGAACTGAAACTCTGTAATCACGTGGTTTTGGTGCAAATACGATACCCCCGTGAATCCATTGTGGAGCTCTTATAGAACCTTGTCTTGCTCTTCCTGTTCCTTTTTGTCTCCAAGGCTTAATTCCTCCGCCTCTTACTTCAGCTCTTGTCTTAGCACTTTGAGTTCCTTGTCTTTTATTAGCTAATTGAGCTAACACAACTTGGTGCATTGCTTCAACACTAACTTCTACTCCGAAAATGCTATCATTTAATTGAATTTCTCCAACTTCTTTTTTCTCAGTGTTATACACTTTTACTGTAGGCATTCTGCATCCTCCTTTCCTTATGCTTTAACAGCGTTTCTTATTACTACTAAACCTTTGTTTGGTCCTGGTATTCCGCCTTTTATAAGAATAATATTCTTTTCAGGTATTACTCTTACTACTTCTAGATTTAATACTGTAGTATTAACATTTCCCATATGACCAGGCATTTTTTTATTTTTAAATGTTCTTGATGGATCTGATGATGCTCCCATTGAACCTACCGCTCTATGGAATTTAGAACCGTGGCTCATTGGTCCTCTGTGGAAGTTCCATCTTTTGATTACGCCAGCGAAACCTTTTCCTTTAGATATTCCAGATACGTCAATTTTATCTCCTGCTGCGAAGATTTCTGCTTTTATTTCAGAACCTACTTCGTAAACACTTGTATCCTCTAATCTAAATTCTTTTATGTGTCTTCTTACAACAACACCTGCTTTTGAGAATTCACCTTTCTTAGGTTTATTCACTAACTTTTCTCTTATATCTCCAAATCCAACTTTTATGGCTTCATATCCATCATTTTCTACTGTTTTCTTTTGGATTACTACACATGGACCAGCTTCTACAACTGTTACAGGTACTACTCTTCTATTTTCATCAAATATTTGAGTCATTCCTAATTTTTTACCCATTATAGCTTTTTTCATTTAAATACACCTCCTACTTATTAGCGGACCACATAGTGATCATAATAGTTAGTAATAGTTTTTCTATTACCCGTACATCATAGTTCAATTTCATGTACTATGTACGATTATAATTTTATTTCGATATCTACACCTGCTGGTAAGTCTAATCTCATTAATGCATCAACAGTTTTTGGTGATGGACTTAATATATCGATTAGTCTTTTATGAGTTCTGATTTCGAACTGCTCTCTTGAATCTTTGTATTTGTGTGGAGCTCTTAGAACAGTTATTACATCTTTCTCAGTTGGTAGTGGTACTGGACCAGCTACTTTAGCCCCTGTGTTTTTAGCAGTCTCAACAATCTTTTCTGCTGATTGATCTAGTATTGTGTGATCAAACGCTTTTAATCTGATTCTGATTTTTTGTTTTGACATTTCATTCCCTCCTTTTCATCGCACGCTATTACTTCTTACGCGCAACAGCGGAAGTTCTGTAAACTGCTCCTGGCGTTTCTTGTTTTAAGAAACACAGCAACACCACAGACCCCGTCGCCCAATTCATGATTGAGCATGCTCGGTTAAGAATTCCCCCGGAAGCCCGGCAACCTCTTACCTCATCGCTGTTACCATATTGCAACTTCTATAGTATACATTATTTTGTTAGCTTTGACAAGAGTTTTTATTCATTTTTTACTCTTGTAAATTTTTAATATCTTTAATTTTCTTTAATAAAAATATTATACATTTAATATGTAGCCTTACTAACTATTTGTTTATATAATTGCCTAAAATTCAGAATATATAAAACTATTAGTAAAGTTTTTTTATTTTTGATTAAATATACTATAGAAGTTATGTTTATGTATAGTACATCATATAACATTTAAATTCAATAAGTAAAATAATGAAAAATCTATTATTATAGATTTTTCTCCTACAATATATATAATTTATATTTCATTATTGTATATATTGTAGGAAAAGTTATTTAGATATAAAAAAAGAGAGATAGGCGTCCCCATCTCTCTTTTTACCTAGGTTTTATTGTGCACATTTCCTTTTCAGGATAATAAATAATTTATTATTTTAAATCTTAATTATTC
>NZ_DLNT01000052.1:0-8049 GCF_002477055.1 Clostridium sp. UBA7503 | reverse complement strand
CATAAAAGTATACTAGCACTATAGTTGTTTTATTTATGCAGGTTTTGGGCAGTTTTCATGTTTTAGTGGGAAGAATTAACGAAGTAAGAATTTTTTATTTTATCTTTATTTTTATTGGTCTATAATTAATTTATAGGTTAATATGTAATAGTAATGTATTATTTAGTGTATAAAGGAGGATAAACATGCTACATATAGTTTATGGTTAGTATACTATTTTGTTACAGTGCTATTTGGTGGATATTCTGGAATAGTGATATTAGCTGCAATAATAATAGTATGCTCAATGATTATTATAGAAAAACTTAATGATATAAAAATGAAATTAGATGAAAGAGATAAATAAATTTTAATTGGAGGTTTAAAATGGATTGTGGATTTGAAAAAGAAGATGGATGGTTTAGATATAGAGCAGCAGCAATTATTATAGAAAATGGACAAGTACTTTTTGCTAAAAACGAAGTAGATGATTATTATTACTCCGTTGGGGGAGGTGTACATCTTGGGGAAAAGGCAGAAGATGCAGTAAGAAGAGAGGTTTTTGAAGAAACAGGCGTAGAATACGAGATTGAAAGATTAGTTTTTATTCATGAGAACTTTTTTCATGGTACTGGATCATTAGAAGGGTTAAAGTGTCATGAAATAACCTTTTACTTTTTAATGAAGCCAAGAGGAAGTCAAGAACTCAATAGCAATAGTTATTCCCTAGGTGGTCGTGAATATATGCATTGGTTACCTATTGAAAAATTGAGGGATTATTTAGCTTTTCCTAGCTTCTTTGCAGAGAAACTAACATGTATTAGTGATACTGTTGAACATATTGTCACATATGAGAGCATTTAATTTAATATTATAACATAAGACAATGATNNATCATTGTCTTATGTTATAATTTATTAAATAAGGAATTAACTATTTTACTTCAATAGAAATTAATAAATAATTATAGTACAATAGTTTTTGAAACATAAAGATAAATCAGGAGGGAACAATGAAAGAAAAATCTTATTTCTGTGAAAAACAAGTTACGGATGAAACTGCTAATGAAACAAACATCCTAGAACATGAAGCTAATGACTTAAAGAATGAAAAATATTTAGAAGATGTAGATACTGAAATTGCAGGGTTAGTAGATGAAATTATTCTTAAAAGAATTCAAAGGACAGCTAAGAGTGCATTGAAAAGAGAATGTTCTAAAGATTTAAAGGCACTTCTAAAAGTGGAAACCAAGGACACTTTAAAAGAGATAATGAATGAATTAAACATTGAATATAAGTCAGCCGACAAAAAAGATGATTTGATTGATAAAATTGCCATTAATTATGAAGATGCAATCTTAAAAGTATTAAAATATGTAGATACTGATTGTTATATTTCTTTACAAAAAATACTAAAAAATAACGGGATTATTCCTATAAGTGGACATATGGATGAGTCCGAAAACTCTATATTTATGCAAGATATGGGAATGTTATATATTGCTGAAAGTGATGATAAATTATATCTTTGTGCACCAGAACAGGTTCTTAAAGTTATACCACAAATAGACAAGAAGTCTATAGAAAAAAATGATGAAATAATAAAGTTATTTAGAGGTATGATTTACTATTATGGTGGGATTTCTGCAAAAGAATTTATGGAAAGATTACCTGAGGATGCAAAGATAGATTTACCCTTAGAAGAAGTAGAGAAAGTTTTAGCTATGGGAGAAAAAACTAGTGCTGAGTATATCTATGAAGATAGCTTTGGATTAAATGGTTTTTTATGTGATATACAAGAGTTGGAAGCTCTAAAATTACAAGGATTAACAGATGACTACAAACAACTTACAAAAACAGAGTTGCTTAAGGCTAGTAGAAGAGATTACATAGGTGATAAAAATAACTATAAAAAATTTATAAAAGTTATTAAGGATAACTATGATATACCAGGAGATGGCATAGAACAATTACTAGAGTTTACATATGAAACATATCAATTAGAAGGTAAGGAAGAACTAATTAAGAAGGCTCTTGATCATCTTTCTGTACCAGAATTTTTGGAAAGTGAAATAATTAATGCAATAGATGATTTTTGTAGGAAAATCCCAGCTTGGAAATATAATGGATATACAGATGCAGAGAAAAATAATTCTAATATATTTAACATAGAAAAGGTAAGAGTTGGAAGAAACGATCCTTGCCCATGTGGTAGTGGTAAAAAGTATAAAAAATGCTGTGAATCTAAGGGATTATAACTTGGTTAGGAAAGAGTTAGTTTTATAAAGTTTAATTTAATAGTAAATATAAGTAAATAAACTTCAGAGGAGATAGTACTCTTCTGAAGTTTATTTTTGTTTAAATTTGTTTCATTTGCTCATAAGATAAATAGATATTCATGTAAAATATAGTATAACTTTATAAAAAGAGGAATATTAAAATTTTTAGCGTATATATAAAAGATGGTAAAAAACTGCTATTAAAATAAAGAATTAGTGGGAAATCAATGAAGAATAGTAGAATAGAAATGGATATATAGTAGCAATATCTTTATGATAAATGTTTTAGGGGAGGTATCTAGTTATGAACTTATGTATTAAAGAGTATAATTATGAATATAAAGATGAAGTAAATGAGCTTATTTCAGATGATGATTTTGTAAGAAATGATATAATTAGCTGCTTAAATAGATGGCCTCAGTATGGGAGCATTGTTGTAGTTGAATCTGAAGTGATTGGTGTAGGTGTATTTACTGGAGTAAGTAAAAAGACTAGTATGACTTTTTATGTGAAACCAGCGAAAAGAAAAAAAGGTATTGGAACTGCCTTGTTAAAGCACTTAGAGGATAAAATGAGAAATGTTGGAGTTGAGGAAATAGTTTGTGATTTTAGAGTTAATGATGTTGAAAAAACATTTTTGTATAAGAATGAATATAACTATTGGTTTAAATCTAACTTTATGACTTATAATGGCAGCAAATTGGCGGTAGATAACGATGAAATTATAAATTATGAAGATAAGTATTATCATAAATGTCAAAAAGTTTTCAGTGAAGCATTTCATAAAATGCGTTTATCTGTGGGTCTAGATTCTACATTGAGCCTTCCAAGTGAGGAAGAGAGAAATCATTACAAAGAAAATGCAGAAAATATATTTCTGCTACGTAAAAATGATGAAATAGTAGCAGCTGTTAGACTTGAAGCTAATGAAATAGATTCACTTGCAATAGGAGTAGAGCATCAACATAAAGGGTATGGAAAAGCATTGTTAAGCTATGCTGTTAATAGATTGTTGGATAAAGGATATACAACAGTGGCACTTTGGGTAGTTGAAGGAAATTCAGCAAGGTTTTTATATGAAAAGGTAGGTTTTATAAAAGAACGTGTACATGAGTTTGTTGTTAAAGGTATAAAGTAGAAAAGAGCGTAATTTATAATTAATCTATTAAATTTTATTTGAAATTACTATTATAAAAAGTTGGTTTTAATAATTATATTAAAATATTATGGAGGAAAAGTATGAAACTATCAAATAAATGTTATTGTCTAACTGGTTTATCCCATGCTGATTGTTTTTCTGTTAATGCAGGGTTTATTATAGGAGAAAAGGAGACTGTTATTATTGATTCTGGATTTAATAAAGAGTCAGCTCAAACTATTTTAGGATACGCTAACGCGGTTGCTCCAGAGAATAAAGTATCTTATCTTATTAACTTAGAAGGTCATTATGATCATATATTTGGTAGTTCTTTTTTCAAATCTAAAGGAGTAAAAATATTAGCCCGTGAGGGAGTAAGTCTAAAACAAGAGGAGATAGATAGTTATATAGAGGAATGCAATAATGAAATTACAATTGAAAGAAGAAGAAAAAATAAAGAAGCTTATTTATATTTTGAAGGAGTTAAGTCTTTTGAAACAGATATAAAAATTAAGGGAGATACAGAATTAGAAATTGAAGGTGTTAATCTTAAAATATATATAGCCAATGGGCATACAGATAAGAATATAATAGTTTATGAACCAATGGATAAGGTTATATATGTTGCTGATACTATATATTCAGATTTTTTACCTACATTAGCTTTTGGAAATAAAGAATTATGGATTGATTGGCTAAAAACATTAGAATTAATTGAAGATTTAAAACCTGAAATTCTTGTTCCAGGACATGGACGAATACTATATGGAGAAGAAATATATGAGGAAATATCAAGGCATAGAGAAATAATACTTAATAGAATAAATAATCAGTAGAATATAAAGGTTTAGATAGATTTAAAAATGGATAAAGAAAAAACAATATAAGTAAAAATTTGTTAAAAAATAATGTTTGGAGAAGATATATTATGGATAGTTGGAAAAGTGATAGAATTGGTTCTGCATAAAGAGGTGAAAATCCTACAGTAATGGTAAGAATGAAAAGTGGCTTTGCTGTTATAGGAGATAATCAATTTCTGCCTGGATATTGTGTTCTTCTTGGATATCCGAGAGCGAGTTCATTAAATGAATTATCTCTAAAGGAAAGAACTCAATATTTAACTGATATGACATTAATAGGAGACGCCATTATAAAAGCATGTAATCCATTAAGAATTAATTACTCTATTTTGATGAATTTAGACCACTATTTACATGCGCATATTGAAGCTCGTTATGATTGGGAACCTGAAGAGAATAAGTGCAGACCATCTTATTTTTATCCAAAGGAACAAAGATATGGTAGTCAGTATGAATATTCAGATAATAAATATGGTGATTTAAAAACTAATATAACAGAGAAATTGTTGGAATTAATGAAGATGGCTGGTTACTAGACGTACGAAGAATATTTTAGTGAGGTGTAGAACGTGGTTGATTACAATGAAATTTTAAGAGAAAATTTAGTCTTAAAATCAAAGAGGTTAATTTTAAGACCATTCACTATGGATGATATAGATGATGTTTTTTTATATGCCAGTGATGATGTTGTAACAAAATATTTAACATGGCCTTCATATAAGGATATATCAGAAATAGAGGACGTTGTGAAAACATATTATATTGATAAAAGTGGAGTTTTTGCAATTGAATTAGAAGAAGAAGAAAAGTGTATTGGATGCATTGATTTAAGACTATATATTGAAGATAATAAAGCAAGTTTTGGTTATGTTTTGAATAGAGATTATTGGAATAAGGGTTATATGTCAGAGGCTTTAAATCTAATATTAGACTTTTCTTTTTCAAGCCTAGAATTGAATCGTGTTGAAGCTACGCACTACATAGGAAATGAGGGCTCTGGTTGTGTTATGCAAAAATGTGGTATGAGATATGAAGGAACTGGCATACAGGAAGTGAAAGTAAAGGGTATTTTCTATGATGTTGTTCACTATGCAATTTTGAGAGAAGAATGGTTAATTGGATATAGTGACTAATGAATATAAATTTAAGTTAATTGGAGGGGTACATATATGAAAATAGTTTTTGAATTGGGACAAGCTGATGATTTTGATGAGTTAGAACAGCTTTATAACGATTTAAATGATCATTTAGCAGAAGGAGTAAACTATCCAGGATGGATAAAAGGGATATATCCTGTAAGGCAAAATGCAATTGATGGAGTTAAACATGGTAATCTCTATGTAGCAAAATATAATAATAAAATAGTTGGTTCTATTATTTTAAGCCATGAGCCTGAACCTGCATATCATAATGCAGAATGGGGATTTAAGTCTGATTATTCAGATGTTTTTGTAGTATATACATTTGTAGTACACCCAAAGTTTTTGAAATGTGGTGTAGGTAAAGCGTTAATGGATTTTGCTATTGAGCATAGTATTAAGTCACAGGTTAAATCAATTAGATTGGATGTCTATGAAGGTAATATACCTGCAATTAAGCTATATGAAAAATGTGGTTTTAAATATATTGATACTGTTGATTTAGGGCTTGGAAACTATCGGTTGAATTGGTTTAGATTATATGAAAAATTACTTTGAAAGTGTGAGTATACTCTATAGTTAAATTATTAAGTATAAAAATGGGAGGAAATTATGGGGATTAAATGTAAAGAAGTTTCAGATTATTTTGCAAGTTATGGAGTGGAAAAAGAAAAACGATTGGAGTCCATTAGAAATATAATTCACGATATAGTTCCTGATATAAAGGAAAAAATGTGGACTAAAGTTCCATGTTTCTATATAGATAGAACAACTATTGTTATTCGCGTATTCAATGATCATATAAATATTTTTGTAGATAAAGTATTTCAATATGAAGATGAGTTATCAGAATATAAAATTACACCAAAAGGCGTACTACAAGTATTTGATGATCAAGTAATACCATTTGAAACTTTATCAAAGATATTTAGGGCTTGTTTCACAAGTATGTATTAGGATTCCTATAACTGCCCATTACACCTTATATGATTGTTTGGCTTGTCAGCATATTTATCTAATAAATTCAGAGCAAAAAGAGAAAATAATTGAAGATATATTTTTTACGGATTTTATAAAGTTACTTTAACTTAAGATACACAAATTCCATTGAATAGAGAATTTTATGGGATTGAAAAAATAGATAGTGGCTCATTTAAACTTGAGTTTTCATGGGCGTATTTGAAAGATATTTTAACTGTTGAGCTATATTGTACAAATGCCAAAGAGTTAATATTAAATAATTAAAAGGAAATAAAGCATTTTATTTATCGTGAAGAGCTATAGATAACAGGCGCAAAGTATATAACTTAAATCAAATTATAACTTAATATATAAGGATAAGAAAGGGAGATTTTTGTGAATTTGCAAGTAAGAGAAGTAATTATAAGCGATTATATTGAGATCAATAATCTTGTTAAAGAAGTACATAATTTACATGTTGAAAATAGACCGGATGTTTATATGAATACTGATACTCTTTTGACAAAAGAAGATTTTTATGAGTTATTAAGCACCAGTGACACAAAGGTATTTGTAGTAGAAGATATTAATAATAAAGAGTTAGTAGCATATAGCATTGTGAAAATTATGGCCTCTAGAAGTATTCAGATTCTTAGAACAATGACAGTTGCTTATATAGATGATTTTTGTGTTAAAGCTAGTAAGCAAAAGAATGGTATTGGAAGATTGCTTTTTGATTATGTTGTAAATTATGCAAAATCAGAAGGAGCTTTATCTTTACAGTTGATTGTATGGGAGTTTAATAAAGATGCTATTAAATTCTATGAATCATTGGGAATGTCAGTAAGAAATAGAAGAATGGAATTAAATTTAGGTTAATATAAAAATATAATTTAAAGATAGGTACTGAGGAAAATAAATCCCTTAGTACCTTATTGTTTTTTTATGAACATTTATTATTATAGGTGAGTATAATAATAATGAATCTAATAGAAATAAAATTTCATATAGATAATAGGGGGAAATCATTTATGTCAGAATATTACAATGGTGAAAACATCAATCAAATAAATTATACAAACCAAGGTTTAAATGTAGACAATAGTGATTATAGTAATGATTCAAGCTATTGCCCAGAGTATCAATATAATTGCTCACAATGTCCTTATTACAATCAATGTCAACAACAGTGTTGCTGCTGTATTGGTCCAACAGGACCACAAGGACCACAAGGTCCAAGAGGATGCATGGGACCACAAGGACTAACAGGACCACAAGGTCCAAGAGGATGCATGGGACCGCAAGGGCCAACAGGACCACAGGGTCCAAGAGGATGCATGGGACCACAAGGGCCAACAGGGCCACAAGGTCCAAGAGGTTACATGGGACCACAAGGTCCAACAGGACCGCAAGGAGCAACAGGAGCAACAGGTGAAACAGGTGCGCAAGGCCCAACAGGACCACAAGGTCCAAGAGGTTACATGGGGCCACAAGGACCAACAGGACCACAAGGAGCAACAGGAGCAACAGGAGCAACAGGTGCAACAGGAGCTCAAGGACCAACAGGGCCACAAGGAGCAACAGGAGCAACAGGAGCAACAGGAACAACAGGAGCAACAGGAGCGGCTGGAGCAACAGGGGCAACGGGAGCTCAAGGACCAAAAGGTCCAATAGGACCACAAGGACCAACAGGAC
>NZ_DLNT01000050.1:0-128506 GCF_002477055.1 Clostridium sp. UBA7503 | reverse complement strand
AAAATATTGACGTAAGTCCAACTATTTAAATAGTTATATATTTAAATAGTTTCCTATATACCTTTGTAAATCAAGTCACCTGAAAATAAATATCCTCTTTTTTCCTCGTAAAAACACATATGTCCTGGAGAATGTCCAGGTGTATAAATTACTATTAATTTTCTTTCTCCAATATGAATCTTTTCACCATCCCTTAAAAGAAAAGTTGGATTTCCTTGAAATATTTCATAATTGTCTATATTAAAATCACATGGTAAATCACAAGGATATTTCATTAAATTATTCTTTACTACTTGAAGAGGAATGGGAAATTTTTTTGATATCCAATCTTCTTCATTTTCATGGACCCCGTATTTTTAGAAATATTTATGGCCACCTATATGATCCCAATGAATATGAGTCGAAATCACCTCTATGGGTAAATCTGTTATTTGATCAATTATATTTTTTATATTTGCAATACCAAGTCCTGTATCAATTAAAGAACATTTATCATTTCCAATTAATAAATAACAATGCGTTTCTTCCCAATGCTTATATTCACTTATACAATACGTAGTATCATCTATTAACTCAACTGTAAACCAATCTGTTTCAATAGCCATTAAGTTATACCTCCCATTAGTATATTAAACTAAGCTCTATATAATCAGAAAACTGTAATTCTTTATCATATTTAAGATTCAATCCAAACATTTTTATCAAAATTAAAAATGCACTAGAGAATTGAAGTAAATATATTTCCCTATATATTAGGTAACAATTCTAAAAATTGATTGTACTAAAATAAAAGTAAACTTAAAATAAATATATCACATTTAATCCAGTATTTTAAAATGGAGTCTTCTTAATTTTATCTATGAATATAACTAATTGTATGGTTTTTTGATTATATCTTTTGCTAATAATAAATAAATGTTGAAAAATGAATTACAATAGCTTGGTATTTAAAGCTTAATAGAACTGTATTGGAAAATATGTTATACTATGTATATTAATTAAACAGAATCAATAAATAATTTTAATGCATTCTGAGTGAATAGGAGCAATTTAAAATGAATTCATGGAAAAAATACAAGCACCTTATCATCGTATTAGGTATACTTTTATGGATTTTAGCTAAACTTATTGGAATTCAGCAATGGGATAGTGCCATATTAATGATAACCATTCTATTGTGTAGTATTGATGATATTATTGAATATGCAAAAAAAAATGGCATTAAAAAATTTTCTATTTTAATTGGTGTATTTATAATCATATGCATATTAACATCACTGATATTTATTAAAATATCCCTTAGGTTTCATTTAACACTAATTTCAAAAACAGTTATTATAATTTTAGGATTAGTCATTGATTTATTTATCATAGGTTGTACAATGAAGAAATTAGGAACAACTATCTAATTTCTTAGAATACTGAGCTATTCAAAGTAACTAGCACTTAGTCATTAAATAACAAGAGCTGTCAGTGATGACAGCTCAATATAAATTTATACACATGCCTATTTAAACTTGGTTAGTTTAGCTAGAAACCCCAAGAAAATGATGGTTGTTTTGGGTATGGCTGTAATTTAACAATCCTTACAATACCTATATATTCATGCGTATAATACTGATATTTATAATCAGAGTTTTTATATTTATTCTTATTATACTTTTTTTCCTTAAACATGATAATCCCCCCCCTTTCATTAATGAACAAACTTTCTTGCCAATTACATAATATGAAAAATCAGTTAAAAAGTTACAGTATTAATTAAAATAAATAATTGTCACATATATGAGGAGGAATATAATGAAATTTTTAAGTCCGTTAATAGTGGTTTCTAATATGGAAAAATCAAAGTTGTTTTATTATGAAGTGCTTGGTTTAAAAGTTGTTGAGGATTTTGGCGCAAATGTGACTTTAACAGGAGGTATTGCATTACAAACAAAAAATTCTTGGTCTACTTTTATTCACAAAAAAGATAATGAAATTGTATTTGGAGGAAATGACGCAGAGTTATACTTTGAAGAAGATAATTTTGATTCCTTTATTCAAAGGATTAATAACATAACATACATTAACTATGTACACCCTATAGTAGAACATTCTTGGGGACAGCGAGTTATTCGTTTTTACGACCCTGATAAGCACATTATTGAAGTTGGCGAAAATATGATAATAGTTGTCAGAAGATTCTTAAATAGTGGTTTGTCAATTAATGAAGTTGCCCTTAGAATGGATGTACCAGTTGATTATATAAGCTTTTGCCTAAAGTAAATTTTCATTTTAGGAAGTTGATTTTAGGTTTTTTTCGCAGGCTCTCAAATAAAAAAATACCGAATATTCATTATGAATAATACAGTATTTTTATTTTATGATTCAAATAATTCCATTTTAATATTCTCTTTCATATACTTTAAAATTTTATTATATATGTTCCAAATAAGTAAAAACACAATTACTTTCTTAAAAATAAGTCTTTCCTCTTTAACCCATTTCCTTTAATTTCTTTGTTTATACCTTGGAAAGTTTTTTCTAATTTAACAAGACCATTTAACAAATGAGATGAAATTCCATCTACATATAGCGGAAACGCAAATACTAAAGTATCACATTCTACTAAATTCTCTATTTCTTTTATACTCAATTGCGGCTCTCTAAAGTAATATTCAATAATCATATTATCCTGCTGTCTTAAAAAAGCTTTCAATTCTTGCAAGATATAATCAGAAGCACTATTTTTAATTTTAGGGCTTCCACTAATAAGAGCTATTTTCATAATATCTGCCCCTCCATCTCCTCAATGCTATTAACAAATGAAATGCTACTAATATGACAATTCAAATTAATAGAATTTGCTTTTACTAATTTTTCACAAGTTTGTTTTTCAGTTATATTTTCAGCATAAAACCAAACACTAATATCTATATGATTTTTATATCTTCTTCGATGATGCATTTCTCCATTTCTTATTACAAAATGGGGATGAATATAAGAAATGCTTCGATCTAACACATTTTTTTACAAATGGACTAAATCCACCATAACAACACTTACTAACAAGAGTTATCTCTTTACACTTTGACAAATACTCTCCCATATCACCATATTTATCTCGTATTACACACACTGCTGGTGTCTTTATTCAACAACCAAAACAGCCTATGCAATGATGTATAGTTCCATCATCTGAAATAACCATTGTATCATCTAATTGATTAGGAAATATCTTTTTAAAATCCTTATTGTCTAAGTCATGTATCAATAACTTTATTTTTTAATAGCCCTTTCTTATATCAAATATACCTTCATAGCAATCTTATTATTTCTATATAATTATGATTACACTTATCTTTTTAGTTCTATGTTTCATAATTTTTTCATTTTAAAAAACTTAATATTAGATATATGAGATTTTAAAAATTTTTTTCAAAAATTACATTATTATCAGAATCATATCCTTTTATACTCTTAAAGCCCCAATCATTATCCCATTTCCAAATTAATAAAAATAAATCATCATAAAATTCTGTTTGTGTAAAAACCTTTCCACCATTTGAAGTTACTTCAACTTTTTTCACTTTATCATCATTAACAATGCCATAAACTATAGAATCTTGGTCATAACCATGCCAAGTATAATTTATAGCTTTAGTCTTATCATTTTCAAATCCAATTGACTGATCCTCGATTCTCCAAAAGAAAAATAATCCTTTATTCGCAATATTACATGACACCCATTTGTCATATTTACAAAGTATATATTTCCCTTTTTCATAATTTTCTACATGTACCACTTCCGATGGACCATAATGTACACAACGTTCAGAGCATTCATTAGCTGATAGTGGTGTTAAATGAAGTCCTAATGTCATAAAAATCAAAAATAATAAAATAGCTAAAATAATAATATTTCTACCCACTTTTTTAAGTCTACTCATTTTTATCACCTACTTGTAAAGGTATTTCTACTTTGTACTTTCTATTATAATTATCATAACTTATAATCAATGTATCTGCTTCTCTTGAAAAGTTTTTTATTGTTTGCATACATTTAGTTTTTATTCCACCTTGCATCTCACTTGGACCATAAGGATATATGTTTCCTAGATTGTCAGTTATCTCTCTAATTAATCCAATACTATATCCCCACATCTTAGTATCATAGTACTCATAAAAAAAGCTAAGATCTCCATTTTTCTCATATATAATATTTTTAAAATGAATAACTGTGACATCCACATTAACTTTTTCATCTATATCCATTTTATAAACTATATTAGATTTTTCAATATTATTTATCAGGTTAGCTTTAAATAAAGGCTCTACTAAAAGAGGTCCAATAACAAATACACTGAATATAATTGTTATTCCAACCATTACATTTGTTATGTACCATATCCAACCAAGGATAGGGTTATGTTGTTTATTAAGCTCAATTCCAATTTTCTTAGCATCTCCCATATCATTTATAGATAACTCTTCTGCTTTTTCTTTTTCATAGCCCTGTTCAATATAGTAATCCACTTTTTCCAATATATGACTTTCAAGTTCTGTTTTAATATCATCTCTGTCTAAAAAAAACTTAACATAGGACAAAACCTCTTTTAAAAACTTTTCTTTTTTAAGCGAAGGCATATGATTCACCACCAATAACTTTATTAACAGACATTGAGAATTCTTCCCACTTTTTCTTTTCCTCTATAAGCTGTTTTTTTCCACTCCTAGTTATCTTATAATATCTTCTCTCTTTACCTGTATCTCCTTTAGCCATATATGATTTTACATAACCATTATTTTCAAGCTTGTGTAAAACAGGATATAGGGTGCCCTCCTTAAATTGGAAAGTTTTATCTGATCGAACCTCTAACTCCTTTATTATCTCATATCCATATTTGTCATTTTCTTCTATCAAGGACAGTACTAGTAAAACGGTACTTCCTCCTATTAATCCTTTATCAATTTTCACATTAACGCCTCCCAAAATTATACCTTGATTATCTAAGTATAATTATACTTAGATAATCAAGGTATGTCAAACTTTGTATTCAGAAAATTGTTACACCACATTTCATATTAGTAGCACATGAAAATCTTAATTCTTGAAATTTAATTATTTCATACAAAATAGCATTAAAGAGACATCCCAATTGATGATTCTGTCTCTTTGTGAAACTTATATCCTACACTATTATAAACTGACAATGCTCTTTTGTTTTCACTCCAGACTTCTAGTCTTGATTCCTTAATATTTAAATCCTTTAACCCTTGAAAGACTCTTATAATCAGATTTTTTCCAACACCTTGCTTTCTCCATTCTTTTGAAACAAATAAATCATCCACACAACTATATTTATTGTTTAATCCATATTCCTTTACGATAATAATATTATTACCTACAATTTCTCCCTTATGTTTAGCTGCTATACTGAACCATTAATTTTCTCTTCTTAATTCCTTTATATCCTCAATGGAATAGCCTCTAACAAATACTTCGTTTTGCTTTTCTACTAACTGTTTTATCTCATCTTCGTCTATAAATTCAAGAGTAGCAAAGTCTATACCCTCAATATTTGTAATCTTGAAACTCTCCTCAGTTATTTTTTTCTTTCTAATATGCATTCCTTCATCATGGTTAAAGCCTTTTTTAGAAGAATAATATGCTATATTCTCTTTATTGTCTTAAAAACAACGTTAATTGTTTCCATACCATTAACTTTTTTAAAGAAATTTCACATTTTATATTTACAATTATGTAAATCTGTTCTAATATATAAATAACATAAATTTTTCATTTAATTATTACATATAATTCTGCATAAAATGCATATGCATTCTTTCATAAAAGTGATGAACTACTTTTATAAACATCTTCAAAAATTATTCATCCAATTTTATATAATATGATTTATCTATTATCACATAATTAGTTTATAAACTCCATGTTAAAGTTAAGATTTTCTATAATATCATATTTGAGATAAACAACTTTAATAATTTCATATTTTAGTTGTTATCTATATAGACAAAACACACTTTATATCATAAGTTACAATTAAAATAATTTAAAAGGGGGGATGTACTATTTAGATAATTTTCTATTTATTTTATCTCTATTAAATTCTAATTTTCAGGAGGGAATGTATGAAAAATTTGTTTAAATCAAAACTATCAGTATTTTTATTTCTACTGACATTTTTAGTTACTCAATGTTTCTTTGTATTTAATACTAGAACCACTTCTAGTCTTGACAATGATGGTAACTCAAATAGCACTGATGATGTTAGTGTTACTGTGTTAGAGTCTGATTCTCACCATACAGTTGTAAAATTCGATATTAATAATTTTAGTAAAAACTTAGTAAACATTAACAATAAATCTTACTATAATATTAATTGTGAGGGTACTAGCTTACCTCTTGAAGAAGGGGCTCCGGAGCTTCCTCGCATATGCAGAAATATAGTTATACCAAATGATGCCGACGTTAAGTTGAACGTTATATCATCAGAATATAAAGACTATAAAAACCTCCCTATAGCTCCCTCAAAAGGTTCTATAACAAGGGATAAAAATCCTGAAGATATTCCTTATAAATTAGGTAAGGAATATAAAAATAAAAACTTTTATCCTTCAGAATTAGTTTCTTTTAGTGAACCTTTTATAATGAGAGAATTAAGAGGGACAACTATTACACTAAATGCATTTCAATATAAACCTAAAAATGAAACTTTAAGAGTTTATAAATCTGTAACTGTAGAAATAATAACAGATGGTGAATCATCAGTAAATTCACTTACCACTACAAGATCTAATAAAATCACTTCTGATTTCGAACCTGCTTATTCAAACACATTTATTAACTACAATAATGTAAAAACTCCTACTCATCGTTTAATGAATAATCCTTCAGAGACAGGCTCTATGCTTATCATATCTTATGATCAGTTTAGTAGTGCTATGAATTCCTTTATTAATTGGAAAAACTCCAGAGGAATAAACACTACATTAGTAAATATGTCTACAGTATCATCATCTAATAATCCAACTGAAATAAAAAACTATATACAAAACTATTACAATCAACACCCTGAATTAACTTATGTACTTCTTGTAGGTGACTATGCACATGTATCCTCTCCTACTTACTCTACAGGAGTTTCTGATCCTACTTATACAAAGGTTGCAGGTTCAGATGATTATCCTGACATATATGTAGGCCGTTTTTCTGCAGAAAGTATATCAGATGTTGAAACTCAAGTGCAAAGATCTATTGAGTTTGAACAAAATGGTTATAATACAGCTGCATGGTTTAAAAAAGGTGTTGGTATAGCATCAGATGAAGGTTCTGGAGAAACAGATATACAACAAATGGATAGCATAAAGAGTAGACTTCTAAATGCAGGTTATACTCAAGTGGATAGTATATACGATCCAGGTGCATCAGCTTCTTCTGTTACTAATAGTCTAAACCAAGGCAGAGGTATAATAAATTATTGTGGACACGGTGCTGAAAATTACTGGGTAACAACAGGCTTCAGTAATACCAATATAAAAAATCTTCAAAACCCAGGACAACTTCCATTTATTGTAAGTGTCTCTTGCGTAAGCGGTAAATTCCAAAGCGGTACTTGTTTTGCAGAAACTTGGCTTCGCTCAAGGAATAGTAATGGAAACCCAATAGGTGCAATAGGAACATTAATGTCAACAGTAAATCAACCTTGGATACCTCCTATGAATGGTCAAGATGGAATAATTGACTTACTTTGCAACAACAGTAGGGTATCACTAGGCGGCTTGTGTTACTCTGGTGAAACTAGAATGCTAGATAACGGTACAAGCAGTGATTTGTTAACCTTCAACACTTGGACATTATTCGGTGACCCATCTATACAAATCCTACCAGACTCTACAAATCCAACAGACCCTACAGATCCAGAAGAACCAGCAGATCCATATGAACCAAACGATTCTACTTCCCAAGCATATACTATAAATAGTGGTGTAGATTATAGTTCATATATATATTCAAATACAGACGTTGATTATTATAAAGTAACAACTAACAAATCTGGTGTTATCTCTGCAACATTAACAAATCTACCATATGACTATGACTTATATCTCTATAACTCATCAGGAAAAAGAGTAGCCTCTTCTACTAAAAGCTCAACATCAAATGAATCCATTTCTTATTCAGCACGTACACTTGGCACATACTATCTTAAAGTTGTTGGATATAATGGTGCTCATAGTACTTCTACAAAATATAACCTAAATGCAAGTTATCCTATAGTTAACTAAATCTATAATATATAAGGGGGTGCTTGTAGCACCCCCTTAGTATTTAATCTATATTTTAGCCATAAAAAATAACTATCTTAAATTAATAAAATGGTTATTAATGAAGTCATTAAATTTTTATCTAAACAGGCCTCCGTTTTAATATGTTAATATCTACCTCATGTCTACCTGTCATGTCCTTTAATACTTCTATGCTTTCTTTTACTTCTTTAACATTTTTAGAAATGTTTTTTATTGATTTCTCAATTAAGTTTGTCTTCTCTTCTATTATTAAATCTGTGCTTTTAAATGAACTTTCATTTTGTTCCCTATGCGAACTTTGTACTTCTACAATCATATCTATGTTTTTTTCTATAGATTCAATTTTTATTGAATTCTTCTTTATCTCATTTTTAACACCATTAATTTGTGTCTCAAGTCTTGTTTGACCTTCTAACAGCTTTACAAGTATATTCTCAATTTCTATATCCAAAACCATCACCCCAACCGCGGATTTTTTATTTAATAATTATAATATGAATACATTATNNATAATGTATTCATATTATAATACTTATCATGTTATAGTTCAAGCTAAATTCTTATTTCTACATATATCATTTACCATATTTTATATATTTATACATACCTTATTTATTCATTAACCCATAAATAATTGTTCCCATTAATTTTTTTAATATACCAATAGGAACTTGAGGTGAGAATACACTTTTACTCATATCTTCACTATGCCAGTAGTCATAGTCTGCACTTCCTTCTTCATATTTCTCCTTTGACATGGCTTTCCAAAGATTAAACATAACTACTGATTTTAAGGATGGTTTATGAATCTTTTTAGATTTTAATTCCTCACTAAATTTTTTTCCACCCTCTAATACCTTTATTTTATTTTTATCTGTAAGTTCCCTACTTCTATAAGCAATTGGTAAAGTTTGAACATGATTAAATCCCCAGTAGTTTAAAACACTTCTCACATAGTTTGCAGCATCCTTATGACCTGCGCCAGCTGTGGTGGTTATTATTAAAGCTTTCTTTGTAAATAAACTTGGTCTATGGAAATTGTAAGACATATGATCTATAAAGTTTTTTAGTAATCCACTTATTTGCATAGAGTATACAGGAGAAGTAATTATTAGTGCTTCTGCTTCTTTAATTTCTTTCATAATTTTACTCATAATATATTTGTGGGGGCATTTATCTTCGCCCTTATAAATGCAATTAAAACATCCTACACATAGGGGAAGATTTTCTTTTCTTAGCTCAATATCGATAAACTCTATCTCTAAATTTTTTCTCATTTCTTCCTTTACTAGGGTTAATACATTCCATGTATTTCCTCTTCTTGGGCTACCATGAATAACTACACATTTCATATTATTATCTCCTTCATAGTCGTAGTATATATACAATATTTTACCATAACTATTCTAACTAATGTAAAGAAATATTATAGAAAAAAGGAAGGTAGATATACTTATACAAATATATCTATCCTTCCTATAATATTAGCTATTTAAATAATAGATTTAGTTATTTATACAATTTCCTCTACCAGCACCTTTTCCTTGGCCAGCTCCTTTCCCTTGACCTGCACCATTACCTAAGCCTTGATTAAGTCCATATCCTTCCTTGTTTTCTCTATTCATGCCAGTCCCATCGCAAGTAACACTGTTTTCTGCCATTTCAGCTTTAATTTCTTCTCCTCTTTCTGCAGTTATTGTTTCTCTTTCTACAGCTGCATCTACTCTTTCATATTTCTCTTGCAACATAATTTCCTTTGCCTCTTCTAAAGTCTTTCCTTCTTCTACTAAGCTTTGAACCTGTGTAGCTCCATCATTTCTAAAAGCTCCCCCTAAGTTTTCATCTGCAAAAGCCATAGTTGCTCCTGAAGCTGTGATTACTCCTACTAGTGCTAAGGCTATCATTGATTTTTTCATATTAAATCCTTCCCTTCATTAATTTTTTTATTTCCTTTACATCTTTATAATAACAAGGGAATGTTACATTAATGTTACAACAATCTAATAGTTAGATTAAAATAAGTATACATTTTTATAACCTTAAGCTTATCCAAAATTCCACACCATGTTTCCTATTCCTTACTCCATAGGTACCCTCATGAAGATTTACTATTTGTTTCACTATGGCTAAACCTAAACCTAGTCGCTTTTCTTTATAGTTTCTTACCTTATCTCCCCTTATAAACCCTTCCCAAATTCTAGTAAGGTTATCATCTTCAATATTACTACCACTGTTATACACAGAGATTACTAAATTATCTTCAATTGATTTTAGCTTAATATCTATTATTTTATTTTCATCTACATGGCTAAGGGCATTATTAATATAATTTTGTACTGCTTGCTCTAATCTAACTTCATCCACTATAACAGTAATATTTTCACCTTCCGTAAAGTTAAGATTTATATTCATTTCTTCGAATCTAAATTTATTTTTCTCTAGAGTTTTTTTCATTAAACTATTTATATTTACTTCTTTTTTATTTAATTTAAAGGTATTTGATTCTAGCTTATATAAATCTAAAAGATCATTGACTATGATACCTAATCTATCTGTTTCTTCACCTATTACATCTAAATAATATTTTCTATCCTCTTCTGAAGATATAAAACCTTCTTGAAGTGCTTGAATATAACCTGAAATAACAGTTATAGGGCTTTTTAGTTCATGAGATACGGAAGATACAAATTCCCTTCTAGCTAATTGATTTTTCTTTTCATTCTCCATCATAGTCTCTAACTCTAAATTCTTTTCTTTTAGATTTCTTAAGGTTTCTTCTATTTTATGAGATAAATTATTAACACTTTTAGCTAGTAATCCTATTTCATCAATACTCTTTATATTTAAATCCTCACAAAAGCTTAGCTCTTCTATTTTTCTAGTTTTTTTAGTTATTTCTATTACTGGCTTAGTAAATTGTCTTGAAAATAATGCTGTGATAAAAAGTGATATAAATCCAACAGGTATCATTATCATAAATAAAAGCTTTATAGATTTATTTACTGCATCATCAATAACAGTAATTGGTGTTTTAACAGTTATTTCGTAAGCATATTTATTTTTTCCTACAGCAGTTAAGAACTCTACACCTGTAGATCTATCAAGGGTTATGGTTTCGCTTATTCCCTCTTTTTCACCTATAAATTCTATAACTTCAAATCTATGTTGTCCATTCATCATATTATTTTTACCCATTTTATGGCTAGAAAATATGCTCTCTGATGTCAGTGCATCTTTTATATCTATTTGAACACTATACTTCTCTGAAAGTCCTTCTAACTTCCCGTCAACTCTATTATCATAGTCTTTATTTATATAGTTTTTAATTTCTTCAATTACATCATTCATTTCCTTTAACTTTTCTCTCTGGAAAAAGTCTTTATATGTGATTCCATAGGTTGCAATCCCTAAAATAAAAATACTTAATATGAGAACTATACCAGAAAATAACTTTAATTTAATTGATTTCATCATACTTCTCCAAACTTATATCCGAAACCTCTTATGGTCTTTAGATACTTATTATAATCTTCCAATTTATTTCTCAACCGACTTATATGAGTATCTACAGTTCTAGTATCACCAAAGTAATCTTCATCCCATATAACTCTTAGTAGTGTTTCTCTACTTACTACTTTATTTACATTTTTTATAAAGTAAAGTAATAGTTCATATTCTTTAGGATTTAGTTCTTTCTCCTTACCATCTATTTTTACCATGTGACTTTCTTCATCTACTTCAATCCCTTTAAATACAATGCTCCTTGCCTTACTAATTTTGCTTTTTAAAAGTCTATTAACTCTAGCAAGTAATAGGGCTATGTTAAATGGTTTAGATACATAGTCATCCACTCCTATATCAAAGGCAAAAAGTTCATCCAAATCACTATCTTTAGCCGTTAATATAATTATGGGTACTTCTGATATCTTTCTAATCTCTTTACATACAATCCATCCATCATAAATAGGCATCATCACATCTAAAATTACTAAATCAATGGTGCCATCAAAGTTTTCTAAAGCAAGCTTACCATCCCTTGCTGTAATTACTTCAAATTTGTTAAAAGTTAAATAATCAGCAATAAGCCTTAAAATTCTTTCATCATCATCAGCAACTAAAATTTTCATTGAAACCTCCTAAACTAATATATCATCTTTATTTTATACCATTATAGTATAAAATAAAGTGTATGTCCCAAAATTATTTTAGGACATACACTTCATGATTACAATTATTAGGTACCTCTAGTTAATTAATCTTCCAAGTAAATCATTGCTTCTTTTGATGAAATCAGACATCTCATCAGCACCTAATTGTCCATGACTTATCATAGCTAAGTCATACACATGGTTACAAATATCATTAACCAAGTCTTTTTTATTTTCATCTTTAGATAAATAAAATAGTTTTTTAATTAATGGATTTGAACTATTTACAACTAAAGTCTCTTCTTTAGGGAACATTGACATATCCCCTCCTCCAAACATCACACTCATCTCAGCCATTCTTCTAGACTGTTCTGACAGAGTAATCATGGCTGGAACTTCTTCTGTTTTAATAGGCTCTATAGAGATTTTTAGTTGTTCCTTATTTATAGAACTCTTAAATATATCTTCTATAGCCTTGTTTTCCNNATCTATTACATCAGCCTTTAATATTTCTGTTAAGTCAGAGTCAATTCTACTAAATTGTACTCCTTCCTCTTTACTCTCCATTAAAGTAATAAAATGACTATCTAGTGTGGTATTTAAAATCACAGCTTCTAAGTTATTGTCTTTTAGCATTTTAATATATTGAGACTGTTGCTTTTCATCATTAACATAAATAACTTTTTTATCATGATTTTCCTTATTGTTTTCTAGATATTGTTTTAATGTTAAATGGCCTCCATTAGTAGTTTTGAAAATCAGTATATCTTTAACCTTTTCATAGAATTTTTCATCTCTTAGACAACCATATTTAATAAATATATTTATATCTTTCCAAAAGTCATTGTACTCATCTCTGTGATTTTTAAATAGAGATGTAAGTTTATCAGCCACTTTATTTACAATGTGTCTAGAAACCTTTGATACATTATTGTCCTTTTGTAGAAAACTTCTTGATACATTTAAAGGAATGTCTTCGCAATCAATAACACCTTTTAATAAAAGTAGGAATTCAGGAATAACTTCTTTTATATTATCTGCCACAAAAACTTGTTTATTATAAAGTTTCACTTCTCCTTCTGTAGCTTCAAATTCATGTTTTAATTTAGGGAAGTACAATATTCCTTTTAAATTAAATGGATAGTCTACATTCATGTGAATCCAAAATAGAGGGTCATTATATTCATTGAAGACTTTTCTATAGAACTCTTTATACTCTTCATCTGTACAATCCTTTGGAGCTTTCATCCATAATGGTTTTGTATCATTTAAAGGAGCTTTTTCTATATCCTTCTCTGAATCCTTATCATCTTTCTTCTCATTCTCATCTATTAGATAAATCTCAACAGGGAAGAAGTTACAATGTTTTTTTATAATTTGCCTTAATTTGTAATAATCTAAGAATTCATTGCTATCTTCACTTATATAAAGAGTAACAGTTGTTCCTCTGGAAGTTCTTTCAGAGGATTCAATTTCATATTCTGTACCACCTTCACAAATCCACTTAACAGCCTCTTCGCCGTCCTTATAAGATAAAGTATCAATTTCAACTTTTTCTGATACCATAAAAGATGAATAAAACCCTAATCCGAAATGGCCAATTATCCCTTTTCCTTCATCAATTTTATCTTTATACTTAGATAAAAATTCCTCGGCTCCTGAGAAAGCTACTTGATTAATATATTTTTTCACTTCATCTGAAGTCATTCCTATACCGTTATCTATAAACTTAATTGTTTTTTCATCTTTATTTAAGGACACGGTAACTTCGTATTTAGACTCCTCCACAGCTGCTTCTCCAAAGGTCGCTAGTCTTTCTAATTTATTAATAGCGTCGCAACCATTACTGATAAGTTCCCTTATAAATATATCCTTATCAGAGTATAGCCATTTTTTTATAATCGGCATTATATTTTCAGTATGAATTGAAATGTTTCCATTCTCTTTAAGCATATATATCTCCTCCAAACAAAAATAATAAATTTTATACTCAACCGTATAAAATATTTTATACCTAATTTTATATAAAATAAAGAATATATTGTGAATTTTTTGTAAAAATATCACATTTACTCTGCTTGAGTTAGTAATCTTTTCATTACATCTCTCAATTTTCTTTCTTCTAATTGGTCATTTCCAATGATAACAATAACTTTTATATCTTTATCTGATTGATCCCATTTATAAGCCTTTGCATCGATAATAGCTTCCTCTGGAATAAACTCTTCCATATCTAATGCCATCTCTTCTGCTAAGCTGAGATATTCATCAAAAACATCGTCCTCTTTCATTTCACTTAAATTAAAATCATCATATTCTTCTTCTATAATCTCATTTAAGATTGAGATTTTCACACTTAAGCAAAAGGCATGAACATCTTCTCTTTTAGTTCCCTTTGTCATATCCTTAATTACTTTAAAATCAGTTTTACTTTCTATTATTTCTTTCATCTCATCATTATGAATTACATTTTCACCAAATAATACATACATTTATATCAGCTCCTGTTAATTAATTCTTAAGTTTTACATGCACATCATTATATCACATATATAGATTTTAATTAACAACTGTATAGATTTTTTAGAAATTCTACTTATTTACTATGAATAAAAAGAGCTTCTTCTCAAAAATAGCTCACTAAAACTTACAAAATACCGAGCCTACACTTTATTATAAGTGTAGGCTCAATATTAATTTAACATTTAGCTTGTTTTATGACCTTATTTTACTCTTGGTAATACTTCTTTTTTAAAGAAACTCTTTGCCGTTAAACCTGATACACTGAATACTTCTCCATCATCAATTTTTACAGATACAGCATCAGAACAATGACCTAAACAAAATACTGCCTTTAAATCTACTTTATCTGATAGATTATATTCTTCAATGCTCTGTTGAAAAGCATTTATAACATTATAAGATCCCTTCACATGACAGGCGCTACCTATACAAACACTTAAGTTTACCACAGCGTTTACTCCCCTCTATTATAATTCACATGTAATAACTTATGAACTTTTCCATTTAATAATCCTGAATAAAGAGACATCATTACTGGATTTTCTTCTGAGCGTTTAAGGCTACTCATCTTATCTGCTGCATATAAACCTTCTCCTCGCTTTTGCTTTCCTTCGAACATAGTAAATGGTTGTCCTGCTCCACCTACACATCCACCTGGGCAAGCCATTACTTCAATAAAATCATAATGTGCTTCTCCTAATTTTATCTTTTTCACAAGGTCATCAGCATTTTTAAGACCACTAACTACAGCAATTTTTAATTCCTTGTCATTTACTGTAATACTAGTTTCCTTTACCCCAGACATTCCCCTTACTCCATTAAATGCTATAGTTCTTAGTGTAGATACAGATTTATCATCTAAAACCCTTCTTAAAACAGCCTCTGTAACTCCACCTGTAACTCCAAATATAACTCCTGCTCCACTACTAACACCAAATGGCATGTCTACAGCTTCTGGTTCTATCTCTGAAAATATAATTCCAGCTTCCTTTATCATAGCTATAAGCTCTTGAGTAGTTATAACATAGTCTATATCCTTAACTCCATCAACTTTAAATTCATCTCTATCAGCTTCAAATTTCTTAGCTGTACAAGGCATTATTGCTACATTGACTATTCTTTTACTAGAATGGCTATAGTGCTCTTTTAAAACAGAACCAAACATCTGCATAGGAGATTTACATGTTGAGATATTATCCATCATCTCTGGGTAAGTTTTTTCTACATAATTAACCCAAGCTGGACAACAAGAAGTAAATAAAGGAAGTCTTTCATTATTTTCTAATCTTGAAATGAATTCTCCGGTTTCTTCCAGAACTGTAAGGTCAGCTCCAGTAGATGTATCGAATACTTCATCAAAACCCATTCTCTTTAAAGCTCCAACGATTTTGCCCATTACATTTTCTCCATCTTTTTGTCCAAGCTCCTCACTTATTCCAACTCTTACTGCTGGAGCTATTTGCACTACTACCTTAGTATTTTTATCACTTAAATCTTTCCATAGTCTTTGTGTATCATCTTTTACTACTATAGCTCCTGTAGGACATACTGCTGCACACTGACCACAACCTACACAGTTTGATTCTACTATAGGTTTGTCAAAAACTGTACCTACACTCATCTCTGCTCCTCTTTTTATAAAGTCAATAGCACCTACATTTTGAATTTCATTACACATTCTTACACAGTCACCACAAAGTATGCATTTACTCTTATCTCTTACTATACATAAAGATGATGTATCTAATTCGCTTTTTTCTGCTGTATTGTCAAATCTTACTTTTCTTATTCCAAAGCGATGTGCTAACTCCTGTAGTTTACAATGTCCATTTTTTTCACAGGTAGTGCAATCTCTACAATGATTTGAAAGTAATAATTCTAATATATTCTTTCTATATTTTCTTAATCTAGGTGTATTAGTATATATCTGCATACCAGCTTTTGGTGGTGTAGAACATGCAGCTTCAATTCCACCCCACTTATTTTCTACCATACACATACGGCAAGCTCCATATACAGAAAGCTCTGAGTAGTAGCATAAAGTTGGTAAGTCTATTCCTGCTTTTCTAATTACCTCTAAAATATTTTTTTCTCCCTTTATTTCCACTGGGATGTTATCTATAATCATAAATTGTTCATTCATTCTATTAATCCTCCTTTATAGCTTTAAAGGCACAAGCTTCAATACAGGCACCACATTTAATACATTTATTTTTATCAATTACAAAAGGTTCTTTAACCTTACCTGAAATGGCACCTACTGGACAAATTCTTGAACATTTTGAACAACCCTTGCAAAGGTCTGCATCTATATATATAGTCTTAAGTTTTTGACATGTCTTGGTTGGACATTTCTTATCAATAATATGTGCTTCATACTCACTACGGAAATTCTTTATTGTACTTACTACTGGGAATGCTGCAGTTTTTCCTAATCCACATAAAGCTGTAGAAGATATTGTATCTGCAAGTTCTAGTAATAAATCAATATCTTCAATTTCACCTTTACCTGCTACAATTCTCTCTAATATTTCAAGCATTCTCTTAGTTCCTTCACGACATGGTATACACTTACCACAAGACTCATTTTGAGTAAAGTTCATAAAGAATCTAGCTACTTCTACCATACAAGTATTTTCATCCATTACAACTAACCCACCAGAACCTATCATAGCTCCAGCTTTCTTTAAAGAATCAAAATCTAGTGGTAAATCTAAATGTTCTTTTGTTAAACAACCACCTGAAGGACCACCAATTTGAACAGCTTTAAACTCTGCTCCTCCTCTTATTCCTCCGCCGATATCAAATATTATTTCTCTTAAGGTTGTACCCATTGGAACTTCAATAAGCCCTGTATTTTCAATGTTTCCTGTTAATGCAAAGGCTTTTGTTCCATTGTTATTTTCTGGGCCCATAGTTTTATACCAATTTGCTCCCTTTTCAATTACTATAGGTACATTAGCAAAGGTTTCTACGTTATTAAGCACTGTTGGTTTTCCAAATAATCCTTGTTCTACAGTTCTTGGTGGCTTAACTCTAGGCATACCTCTTTTTCCCTCAATAGAAGCTGTTAGTGCACTTCCTTCTCCACATACAAAAGCACCTGCTCCTTTATTGATTTTTATATCCATGCTAAAACCTGTACCAAGAATGTTCTCACCTAATATTCCATACTTTTTAGCTTCTTCTATAGCATTCTTTAATCTGCTAACAGCAAGAGGATATTCTGCACGTACATATATGTATCCTTCCTGTGCTCCACAGGCTACTGCTGCAATCATCATTCCCTCTATAACTCTATGTGGGTCTCCTTCCATTATGCTTCTATCCATAAAGGCACCTGGATCTCCCTCATCACCATTACATACAATGTACTTCTCACCCTCAGGTTGACGTTTTACCTGACCCCACTTACGCCCAGTTGGGAATCCACCGCCACCACGGCCTCTTAAATTAGAATCATCAATTTCTTTTATAATTTCATCTGAAGTCATATCAAACAGTACTTTTTCTAAAGCAGAATATCCACCTATAGCAAAATATTCTTCTATAGATGTAGAATCAATATGACCACAATGTTCTAATGCCAATCTAGTTTGTTTTTTATAGAAAGGTATTTCATCTTGAGTTTTGTAAACCTTACCATCTTTTTCATAAGCCAATCTATCTACACATTGACCTAAAACAATAGTCTTATCTATAATTTCTTCACAATCCTGTGGCTTAACTTTTATGTATAAATATCCCCATGGTTCAATTCTTACTAAAGGTCCCATCTCGCAGAACCCATGGCAACCACTTTTTTTAATTCCCACAGATTTTTCATGAGATTCTTTTTCTAATCTTACCTCACATATTATATCTTTTGCCTTCATTAGTCTTACAAGTTCATCGTATATTTCCAGTGAACCACCTGCTATACAACCAGTACCTCCACATACAAGGATTTTTACCTTTTCGTTGTGAAAGCTTTCTTTATAGGTATTTCTTATATTAATTAAATCCTCTCTATTAAGAAGCATATTATTTCTCCTCCTTAAGCTTACTTAAAAGTTCTAATGACTTTTCAGGAGTCATGGCTCCATAAACCTTATCATTAACAGTTAACGCTGGTGCTAAACCACACGCTCCGAGACATGAAACCGTTTCCACAGTAAACATTAAATCATTAGTAGTAACCTTATTCTCTGAAAGGTCCAATTCACTTCTTAATTTTTCTAATATTGGTATAGATTTTCTTACATGACATGCTGTTCCATCACATATTTTTATTACATATTTTCCTTTAGGTTCTAAAGAAAAATTTTCATAGAATGTAGCTACGCTGTAAATTTTTGCTTCACTAACACCTAATTTTTTAGAGAAATATGGAAATATTTCCTCTGGAAGATATCTATATATCTCCTGAGTGTCTTGCAATATAGCAATTATACTACTAGGGTTATATCCATGATTTTTTAATATAACATCTAGTTCTTCATAATTAAAGGATGTTTTCATTGTTTTCCCCCCTACAATGCTTGTTAAATTATTATCACTATTACATTTTATACTGAATTTTCAAATATTTCAATACAAAATAATAATTATTTTTTTAATTGATTTCTATATATTATATTAACTATATAAACTATTATTCTTACATTTTTTTATATTTACTTTAATTTTACATTAATTTCTATATATCATTATTATAAATTCTCTATAATGCATGGGTGTTTTTGAAAAATTTATAAAATAAAGTAGATATATTCAACATCCTGTGTTAATTAAATATATCTACTTTAAAACTTTACATCTGTAACGATGTAAAGTTTATGAAAAAAACCTTTCAGACTCTGTCAAAAATATAACTAATGCCAATAAGTCCGCTGATCCCCCAGGACTCACATTTTCATCTATACACTGCTTTTCAAAGTGATGGGCTGCTTTAATTCCTTCTTCGCTATTGAAACCCCCTAAGTTTAAAATTTCATAGGCGCATCTTTGAACTTCACGAAGTTTTTCTATATTTTGTCTATGTACAATGGTACTATCCTCTACTTTACTAATCAGCATAAGTAATGTTTCAGAATACAAATCATTTCCTTTTAGATTAGAATTTTTATATTTGGGTATTATTTCCTGGAAAATATTTTCAAGACCTTTTTTAATTTCACCTCTAATTCCAGCAACGCCATATTTTAAATATAAAGCCTCTCCATGAGTTAATTCTTTCTTTTTATGCAAATCTTTAAAATCATCCAATATATTTTCACACATATCCTTTAGTATAATCTGAACTTTATTAAAGGATAATTTCTCATAAAGAGCTTTACCTAGCGCAGTAGCCACTACTCCTATTAAAAATATCATGCCTTTATGAGTATTTACTCCTTTAGTAACTTTAAACATAGTATCTTCACATTTTATTCCAATAATTCTAATAGCTTTAAAAATATTTTTTGGAGTTTCATAGCTATAGCCTACTTCTACCATTTCTTTTATAAAGGGTGCTATAGCAAAACTACTATCTAAAAATGTATAGTAATCCATATCTTTATGGGACCCACTTGTAACAGGTGAAACTAATCCATAAGAAGGCATAGTTGATACCTCTGTAATCATTGATTTTAGTGCTAGTTGAGATATCCCATAAGATAATTTATCTCTTTTAGCTAAATAACAAGTATATTCTTCATACTTATCAATAAAATACTCTTTTATCATCTCTATACTATGCTTTTGACTTCTAGAACATACTCTAGCTTCTTCTTCACATAAAAAACATTTTCTAGGTTCTAGACCTATGTCACTTCTAGATACTCCACGCAATGACGGCATCAATGGATCACTATCATCAAGATAATATATATCTATATCTACACATCTACCTAATATATGATTTTCTTCCATATATATAAGTTTCTTTTTTACTTCAATGTTATCAGTATTAAAGATGAAATGACCTATAACTCCTTCTTTATTCTTATATACTTCTTCACAAATTATATTTTTATTATGAAATAAATATATATCCTCACAAACTATCTTGGCAATTTTATCTGTAATGTAATTAGATTTTTTTATACCAGGATAGTTTACTCTTACAGTTGCAAGAGTAATTCCCCCAGATGTATTTCTCAGAAGTTGTTCTTGATGTAATACTCTCTTTTCTCTATGATTTAAAAATTCATCTATTTCTGTATAGTCCATATTAATGTAAGGATAGGCAATAATTATCCTATCACTTTTCCCCTTCCTTACTATGATAAATTTAATGTTTCTATTGCATATTAATTAATTTTCAATTTTCACCTAAGAAAATATTTGTTATTTTAATGAGGCAAATCTCTAAGTTTAAGCTTCTCTATGATATCTTTTCCTAGACTGCTTGTTAAAAATTCATAGGTAGTTAATGGTACTAGCTCCCTCACTTCTTCTAGTTTATCTTCTTTAAGTAATTCTCTAACTCTAGACGCGCTTATAGCTTTATTTTCTATCTCACATCTCTCTATAACTTCAACTTCCACACCGTACTTAGGCAATACGTCTTCTAAAGTTTCATTATAAGTATTAGTAACATTGCAGTAAGGTTCACTTCCTACATATCTTTTAGTTATATTTAGCTCCTTACAAAAATATTTACCAAAGACATTTCCATCTATTTTAGTGTATTCTTTTAGAATGTCGTCATCTTTTCTTAAAAAATAATTTGGAAAAGTAGCTGATGATATAATATAATTTCCACCAGGTATTACAGTTACATTATTAAATTCCTTAACTCCCTCTTTTATAAGTTGAAATCTAATTTGGAATGGAAAAGAGGACTTCTCTTCTTCTACTACAAAAATTATAACATTTCTATTTTCCATAGCTGCCTTCTCAACTATATATTTATGGCCTAGTGTAAAAGGATTACAGTTCATAATTAATGCAGCATATTGTTCTTCTTCCTTTAACTCATAACTCTCCTTTATATTTTTCAACTCACTATAGATATTTTTATTTCCTGCTTCCAATAAGCTAACTTTATCTGTATCAACAATCACCTTATATCCAAGTCCTTGAAACAGAAAATTATTAGAGGGCTTAGTAAAAATAAAGTTATGGTATATGCCTTCTTCAAAGAGTTTATTAGTGATATCAGTAATAAGTATATTGGATATACCTTGCCCTTGATGATCCTCACTTACAGCAAAACATTTAACGATATTATTTTTCTTAGAACAAGTAGCTATTATTTCTCCCTTTTCCTCTATTATTAAAGTATAATCTACATCTTCATATTTAAGGGCAAATCCCTTTAAAAATTCCTCAACCCTATTTACTTCTATTTTAGAATTAAGATTTATTTTTTGAGTGTTATAATACATTTCTTCACCTCATTTAATAAATTATATCCTATCTTAATTTTATAAGTTAAAGTATCTTCTTACAAAGGATATTATTAGTAATGCAATAATTACAATAATTACTGAAAACACAGCATCAAAGCCACTTTTAAATTCATATTTCTTTTTTCCTTTAGCTATTTCTTCTGCTTCATTAAACATTCCCTCTGCATGAGCTTCTTGTAAGATTTCTTTATTTGTTTTTCTATTTTTCTTTTTACTCATATTTTTCACTCCATTATAAGTTTCTAACTATTAGGATACTTACATTGTATCATAATATAAAAAGAGTGTTGACAGCAACACTCTTTTTATATTTATTTTCAAAATCTGATTTTAAAAGAATATACCAAAGGCTATACTTGCTAATATAAGCATTATTCCTCCACCAAGACGAGAAGAAATTTGCGCAAATGACATTAAATCCATACGTTTTGCTGCTGTAAGAACCGCAACGTCTCCTGATCCTCCACGGTTTGCCATACATAACCCGGCTGAAATTGCTGTTTCTATTGGATAGAATCCTACTAACCATCCTACAATTCCTGATCCAAGAATTGCTCCTGTAACTATTAAACCTGCTATAACAACGTTAGCAATATTGAATGCTGCTATAAGCTCCCCAAGATCTGTCATAGCTATACCAACTCCAACCATTACTACTAGTAAGAATTGTTTAGAGAAAAATCCTTGAAGCTTTTTAGCGCCCTCTTTTAATTCTAATGGAATTATATTAGCTACATTAGCTATAGCTACTAAAATAACCATCCACGCAAACCTATGAATATCAATTTTAACATTGATTCCCATCAACGTAAATTCTGGTATAATTAAAGTTTTTGATAAAATATTTCCAAGTACATAAAATGCACATGCAAGAATTAGTCCTGCTGCAACTTCTCTAGCTGTAACTTTAACTACTCTTGTTTCTTCTAATTTAGATATATCTTCTGCATTTCTTATTAATTCACCATGTCCATTAAATTTAGCTCCAGCTTTAGTTTCACCAAATTTATTTAATACTGACGCTGCTATTATAGCTATAATATTAGCTATTGTAAGAATTGATAGCGCAAAGGATAACCATGCTGCAGGGTCTCCTCCAGTAACACTTGAGTAAATTTCACTCATTGGAATTGCTCCTGCTCCAGTTCCACCACCCATTATTGGAAGTACATACTTAGTTGCTATTTCTGACATAGGAATACCAAACATAGCTCCACCTAAAGCTCCTAGTACAAAAGCTACAATTACTCCACCTAATATGGCTGGAATATATCCAAGGAAAGCTTTCATTAGTAATTTCCTATTAACTGATAATATTGACCCTGTTATAAGTACTGCTATAAATAAGTCTAAGAAATCTGCAGTATCCATGAATATTTTTACAGCTTCAACACTAGCTTCTGGTATTATCCCATAGTAAACTAATGCTGCAGATCCTAGGAAAGCAAGGATTGGACCTCCTCCAACATACTCTTTCCATATTGGAATTCTATCTCCAATCATAGCAAATAGGATACCTACTGAGTATAATAGTGCAAAGGCACCTACAGAGTTTTTAGGTAAAAATCCCTTAATTGCTGCAAAGAAAACTACTACTGCAACTCCTGCAAAAATGTACCACGGCATGCCGTATACTTTAAAGGGACCTTTTTTTTCTTCAATAAGATTTTCTGGCATAATTAATCCTCCTAAAAATAAATTGTATAATTTCATTACTAGGCCTTACTTTTAATAAGTCCTAATAGAGTTAACAAGATATATATTTAAACCTTTCAAATAAGAGATTATATTTAGATTACTTTTTAAGCTTTTTAACTACGTCTATAATACTTCCATCTCTGTATTCTATTACTGCTACTACATTATCAGAGAACTTTAATTCCTTAGGAATGCCTATTAGCTTAACAGCAATTTTTCTTAATTCTTCCATAGTTATTAATGGAAGGCATGCCTTCTTAAACTTGTTGATTAAATCTTGTCTTCTTGGATTTACAGTTACACCATAATCTGTAACAACTACATCTACTGTACTACCTGGAGTAACAATAGTAGTTACTTTTTCAATTATAGTTGCAATTCTTCCTCTTGTAAGAGGTGCTACTAAAATTGATATTTCAGCATTAGCTGCCGTGTCACTATGTCCACCTGATGCTGCTCTAATAACTCCATCTGAGCCAGAAATAACATTAACATTAAAATCAGTATCTATCTCTAATGCACTTAGGACAACAAAATCTAATTTGTTAACTGCAGCTGATTTATTAAATGGATTAGCATAAAAATCTGCACTAACTTCTATATGTCTTTCATTTTTCCCAATGGACTCTGCAGCCTTTAAATCAAAGCATTGGACATCAAATAATGTATCGCAAAGCCCCTCTTCTAAAAGGTCTACCATAGGTCCTGTAATTCCACCTAGGGCATAACTTAATTTAATATCTCTTTTCTTTAATTCTTCTTTAACAAAACGAGTAACTGCTAGAGACGCTCCACCACTACCTGTTTGCATAGAAAATCCATCTACAAATCTTCCTGATGCAAGCATTACATCAAGTACTCTTTTTGCCATTAAAAGCTCTTTAGGATTTGATGTAAATCTAGTTGCTCCAGACATTATCCCCTTTGAATCACCAATTTCATCAACTACAACTACATAGTCAACTTTAGTTTGAGAAATGCTCTGTGGGAAGTTGGGATAATCAACTAAAGTATCTGTTACTACAACTACCTTATTAGCATACTCTGCATCTACCTTTGCATATCCCAAAGATCCACATATGGATTTTCCTTTTACACCATTGGCATTTCCCATGCAGTCAGCAGATGGAGCTGCTATAAATGCTACATCTATTTTTAAATCTCCTTCTACAATAGCTCTAGCTCTTCCGCCATGAGAACGAATAACTGCTGGATGCTCACCTAGAATTCCTTCAGATATTGCAGCTGCAAGTTTTCCTCTAAGACCACTGCTTTCAATTCTATTTACAACACCATTTTCTATATGTGCTACAAGTCCATCATGAGCACTTGTTAAAGAACTTGATGCTACTCTTAAATTTTTAATACCCATTTCTGCTAATGTATCTACTACCATCATTAAAAGCGTATCTCCAGCTCTAAAGTGATGGTGAAAAGAAATGGTCATACCATCTTTAATTTCACATTTTTCTATAGCAACTTTTATAGATTCTACTACTTTAGTTCTCTTTACTTGCTCTTTTAAATTTTCACTATCACTTTCAACTATAGTTCCCTTTGGTTGATTAATAAACGGAGTTTCATAAATCATTCTATTCTCATATCCCGGTATGCTGTTTAATAATTCTTTGCTTACTCTATTACTCATTATCTTCACCTCCAACCAAAACCCCCGCTGCTTTAGCAAGTTCTAAAACTCTTTGAGCTCTCTCTATAATTGGTTTATCTACCATTTTACCGTCTACAGTGAATACTCCCTTATTTTCACGTAAAGCTTCCGCTGTAGCGTCGACTATCTTTTTAGCTTTAACTATTTCTTTTTCACTAGGAGTATATACACTGTGTATAAGCTCCACTTGTCTTGGATGAATTAATGACTTACCGCCAAATCCCATTCTCTTAATAAGATTAGCTTCTTTTAGGAATCCTTCATCGTTATTTACATCTGAATAAACTGTATCTAACACTTCAAGTCCACAAGCTCTACCTGCCATAGCAATCATTCCTCTTGCCACATAAAGCTCATCTCCCTCTGGAGTTCTTGTTGTCTTCATGCTAGTTACAAAATCCTCACCACTTAAAGCCATACCTATTAACCTTTTAGTTGGAGATTTTGCTATTTCAAAGGCATGCATAACTCCCAAAGCCGATTCAATGGCTACCATTATCTTTGTAGAACCAATTTCTCTTCCACAAGCCTTCTCTATTTTTTCTATTTCTCTATCTACAGTCATAACATCTTCTACAGTTTCAGTTTTAGGAATTCTTACAACTTCAACCCCCCCTGTAACTATTGCCGCTAAATCTTCTTGCCAAAAATCCGTATCTAAACCATTGATACGAACCACTGTTTCTATACCTAGTTCTTTATAGTAATCTCCTAGATTTTTTAACATATTGTGAACTAAAAATCTTGCAGAATCCTTTTCTGATATAGCAATTGCATCTTCTAAGTCAAACATTACTGAATCAGGTTTGTATATGTGTACATCTCTTATAATTCCTGGATTATTTCCAGGAACAAATAGCATCGAACGTCTTAGTTTCATCTTAATCTCCCCTTACATCCATTTATATTCCTTCTTTTCAGCCGATCTATGAACCGCAGTCTGAACTCTACTTTTTATTACAGGGTTGATTGCACCTTTATCATTAGCAAACACCTTTACATTTTCTACCTCCAAGGATTTAAGAGTTTCTTTAATAACTGCTTCTATTTCCTCTCCAAATTGTGCTTTAACAGTACTTTCTAGAGTAATTTCTATTCCAGCAGTTGAGGGTTCAATTATAATTTGAATATCACTGGATTCCAATGTGCCAGCACTAGCTACTGTTTTAAGTTCCATATTTACGCCTCCTGATTAAAAATATTCAATAACTTTGTATCCCTTTTCATACTTTAAATACTTTTTGTATACATCTTGTTTATAGTGTATACAATTTATTTGTGAAAATCAATAGAAAATTGAATGTTTTTTAAAATTTTATAACTTTAAACTTGCTATAAAGCATAAAAAAAAGAATTGTTAATACAATTTTAGTATTAACAATTCTTTTTGTTTTATAGGTAATCGTTTATAAACTACTATTTAACCACTGCATTTTGAAAAGATTTCTTAGCACGTGTAACATGAGCTCTTGCTCTTTCTTCGGCAAGTTGCTCATCTCCAACTTCTATAGCATCTATAATTTCTATATGCTCTTTAAGTGCATCTAATTTCCTTTCTTTTGTCATTAAACTAATCTTTCTTAGGCTCTGTAAGTATTCATATATGTATTCCATTTGTGATATTAGCCTTTTATTATGACAAGCATCTAAAATTATTTTATTAAATCTATTGTGAACTTCTACATATTCCTTTTCTTCATTAGTATCAATAAGTTTTTTCATATTTTCTATAATTTCTCTCAATTCTCTTATTTCAATTCGAGAGATATGCATACATGCTCCCCTTACTGCAAGGCCCTCTAAAACTTCACGAATATCATATATCTCTATAGCATCCTCAATACAAATCCCCTTGACTATAGTTCCTTTTCTAGGGATATTCACAGCCAAGCCTTCACTTTCTAACTGCCTTAATGCCTCTCTAACCGGGGTTCTACTTACCCCCATAGCTGTAGCAATATTATTTTCTACCAATCTATCTCCTGGGTTTATATCTCCTGTAAAAATAGCTGTTCGAAGCTCTTTAAGAACTATTTCTCTTATAGATTTTTCTTTTCCCTCATCTAAATTCTTTAAAATACTACTCATAAATATCTACATCCTTAATAAAATAATTTGTGACTATACTACATATGCTTTATTTTAATTATAAATTTTCATTACAAATAAAGTCATTCCAATTAATATTTTAACTATACAAAAATATTAATTATATACATAAATATTACATACCTTTAACTCTTTGTCAAATTAGGTCAAGTATAATACTTATGCATATAAAGTAATTATCATTTTTAAAGGATTAGATTTTTAATTTGAAGCATCCGTTTGCTTTGGTTGATTATATTTATTAATCTGTCTTTGATTTAAAAGGTGAGATAATTCTTCTTCAGATATATCTCCAAAATTCTTAAATTCATAGTCATTATCCTTAAAATATTTTATTATATAAGGAAGCGCCTTAGGTGTAGTAGAATTTGAGGCACCATCATGCATGAGTACTATAGCAGTATTTGGATCTATAAAAGTTTTTTTAAGCTCCTTTTTAAAGGTAGATAAAAGTTTTTCTACAGGTACATTTGTAGAAAGAGCATCCTCAATAGATATATTCCAATCCACATAGTACAATCCCTCATCACATAATTCATTTCTAATAGCTCTAACAGTTCCCTTATCTCCAATGGTAGTGCTAGACCCTCCAGGCATTCTCATGAATTTTGAAGGTTCATGACCAAGAACCTCTGTGATAGCTTTATTAGCTTTATTATAATCCTCCAAATATTCTTCCTTACTTGAATAGATGCAGTTCTTATGATTATAAGTATGTATACATATTTCATGCCCTTGTTCTTCAACTTGCTTTAGTATATCAGAATTTTCTTTAGCTAGTTCTCCTATAACAAAAAATGTAGCTTTTACATTTTCTTCTTCTAAAATCTTTAGTATTTTTAAAGTATTATTGGTAGGTCCATCATCAAAAGTTAGATATACTATTTTTTTTAAATATTCCTTGTCAGTAGATTCTCTATCGTCTTCAGCTAAAGCTAAATTAAAAGTACAAAATATACATATAAGTATAAGCACAACCACAGAAGAATATTTTAATTTCTTCATTACTAATCCTCCTTATATAAATAGTTAATTATCTTAATATATATTGTGCTCTTATTTATAAATGTATACTATTATTTTAAAGGTTAAATTAGCAAAAAGAGGTTGTCTCAGATTTATTATGAAACAACCTTTGTTAAAAATAATTTTTATCTATTTTATACAATTAGCTTTAGTAATAGTTTTTATATTCTCACACATTTCTTTTAAGTACTCGTAATTAGCTATATCATAATCAATCTCTTTTGGATTTAAAGGACTTCCAAAGTAAACTTCTGGATTGCATTGGGTTGAATGATCTTTTCTTCTAGTAAAAGAGGCTACATGAAGCTGATTAAACTTCATATTTTCGATCATCCATTTTACATTATGAGGTCTTATCCCCCCTGGAAGTATTTCAATTTTCCCCTTACTATACTTTATCAACTCTTTTAAAAGTTCTGCTCCATCTTCTACTGTGTTTTTTTGTCCCTTAGTAAGAATTCTTTTTACACCTAAATCAACTAAGGTATCCAATACTTTAAAGGGGTCTTTCACTACATCAAAGGCACGATGGAATACAGCTTCTCTATCTCCTATAATGTCCATAAATCTTTTGCATAATTCTACATCAAGAGTACCATCTTCCCGTAATGCTCCAAATACTATGCCATCAGCACCAGCTTTAATTGCTGCTTTCATATCTCGTTCCATGGTTTTAATTTCATATTCAGAATAACAAAATCCAGCTCCTCTCGGTCTTATCATTACCATAATAGGAATATCTACTGATTTTTTAGCTTCTTCAATAGTACCTATTGATGGGGTTATCCCCCCAAAAAACATATTTGAATTTAACTCTACCCTATGAGCTCCAGCTTTTTTAGCTATTATAACATCTTCTAGTGAACCACAACATATCTCAACTAAAACCTTTTCTTTCATTATCAATTACCCCCATACTAACCTTTTAATATGTAATCTACTTCCTAAATATAATTACAAATTAATATATAACTATCTAAGTAAACTTAATATTAAAAATAGGTCGATCTGCTATAACTTAAATCTTACAATACTTTCTCCTACTTCTTTATTATTATCATTAACAATAACCCTTGGAAATACCCTTTTTAGTCTATCTATAGTATCTTTATTTTTATAATTAATCTGCTCTAATATAGACGCTACAATTAGCGGCCATTCCTCTTCTGATCCATCTATTATCTTAATTGAAAATCCAAGTCTTTCATCTCTAAGTCCAAAACAATATACTCCTTTTGCTCCACCCTTTGCCACTATATTATTATCCATTAATAGTAATGAGCATATTAAATCAGTACCGGAAACCATCTCATAATTTTCATTCATTAATTTAGTAATCTTTATTACAGCATCTCGTGTTAACTCATCCCCAATAGTGTAAGGACATGCCATCTTCATATAAGCCATGGCTAAATTTTTCATAGGCATTGCAAATACAGGAACTCCACATCCATCTGTACCAATTTTTATATATTCTCTTGGATATTCAGATATCATTGAAATATAAGAAAGAATTTCCTGTTGTGCTGGACTATTAATATTCCAATATTCCCTTTTATCACAATTCATATCAGTGCATAAAGTTAAAATTCCCATATGTTTTCCTGAACAGTTGTGATAAATTCGTCTCTTTTCTCCACCATTTTTTAATATTTCTTCTTTAGCATTCATTGATAATGGATATGTAGGTAAACATATAAGTTCTTCTTCAGTTATCTGGACTTTATCCATTATAGATTCTAATGCCGTAACATGAAATGATTCTGCCCTATGAGAGCCAGTCATAACTGTGATTTCTTTATCACTAAGATTATACTTTATATCAATACCTCTCTTTATTAATGGAATAGCTTGTATTGGTTTTGCTGATGATCTCATATAAGTTACAAATTCAGGATCACCTATAGAGTAAATAACCCGTCCATCTTCATTTACACAACATACATATCCTCTATGTACACATTCTAAAAGTTCTCCCCTATATTCTTCAACTAAAATCTCATCCATAATAACATTCATCCTTTCGATGCGCTCAATGCACAAATTTTTATGAAAGTGATTAACCTCTAAAACACTATCAATAATATAGACAAGTATAAAACAATAATATATATTAAATACACATAGGATAATTATTTATCCCATGTGTATATTTTAACATTAATTCTGATTTCATCCCATAGGTTTCTTTAATTTGCCTCTTTCAATTCCCTACAATCCTTATGATGAATTATATTTTTCTCCCAGTCTCCTTTGCGATACATTATATATCCAAAAATGCATATTATTAGATTACTAAAACTCATAGAAAACCATATGCCTACAGAACCTATATTTGTAAAATTTTTAAATAGTAATATCATAGGGAGTCTGACAAACCAAAGTCTCCCAACTTCCATCTCCATAGAATATCTAGTATGACCTGATCCCTGAAACACCCCTTGCAATACACTAAATATACCCATAAGTGGCATAGACCATGCTATATATTGCAAATATGTTATCCCCTCTGAAATTACCATCATATCGTCCTTAGACTGCATAAAGAAACCTATAATTTGTTTATCAAAAGCTAATAATACAATTAACCCTAAGACAGAAAAACCTATGGTAAGCTTTATAGCTTTTACAAAGGCTTCCTTGGCTCTCTTAAGTTGGTTACACCCTAGATTTTGACCTATAATAGACGTAAGGGCTGCTCCAATTCCCATGGCTGGTTGAATTACAAGAGATGTAATTCTATTTACCATAGCAAAAGCTGCTAGTGTAGCTGTGCCATAGGATACTATAAAACCATTTAAAGCCATAAATCCTAAGGCTGAACCAGATTGTCCAATAGATGATGGAAGGGCAACTGATATGATCTTCTTAATTATTTCTCTATCAAATCTAAAATTCTTAAAAGAAGGTCTTACCTTAGATGATTTTCTCATTAAGACATAAATTCCAGCTATTGACAAAACAACCTTTGACAATAGAGTTGCTATAGCTGCTCCTGCGATTCCCATATTAAATGTAAATATAAATATTGGATCTAAAATCATATTAAGAACTGCACTAATTGCACTAAGGACAGTTGGAAATACTGTATTTCCTTGTGCATTCATTATGGAGTTAAAGTTAAAAAACAAAAACATAAAAGGCATATCTAAAAAAGTAATTCTTAGATATATTATACTATTTCTTGCTAATTCACCTGTCCCCCCCATTACTCTTACAACAAAGGGAGATATTATATATCCTACTATAGCAAATAGTATTGAAGATAAAAAAGATACTACCAAAAGCTGACTTGCATACTTATTAGCCTCTTCATATTTATCAGCTCCTATAAACTGAGAAATGATAGATGTACCTGCTATAGATAAACCCATTCCGATAGATATAAATAAAAAATTAACTGGCCAAACAAATCCTGTAGCTGCAAATTCTACTGATCCAATTTTACTTACCCATAGTCCATCAACTAAATTATATAGTGTTTGTATTAAATTATTTATCATAATAGGAATTGCTAAGACACCTATTACTTTGTATAAATTATCATTTAAAATAAAACTTCTTTTATTCTTAACCATGTTCCCTCCTAAATCATATTTAAATTTCTTATTACTACAATATATATTATATACGATAGATACTATAAATTTCTATAAAAAATTTAGGATGTCGAAATATATTTTTTGCTAAATAAAACAGTGTATATTTTATGATTTTAAATTCATCATCATATACACTGCTCATTTATTTTTATTTATATTACTTTACATATTATAAAATAAATTTTGTGAAGGATACTCAGCATCACAAGTAACATCTATTCCCAGTTTTCTAAATATTTGCTCGTCACCAGTACTTAGGATAGTAGTAGAGTGAGCTTGACACCCTTTAAGCTTTATAAGCTTTTCTAAAGCAACTTGAGCCATAGGATTAGTAGCAGCACAAATGCTAAGGGCAATCAGTATTTCTTCTGAATTTAAAGATGTATTATTACTTCCTAAAGCATTGGTTTTCAAACTTTTTATAGGTTCTAATACCACTGGTGAAATTAAATGAATCTCATCAGATATGTTAGCTAGGTACTTTACTGCATTTAAAATAGCCGCTGAAGATGCATCCATTAGCTCTGAACTTCTACCTGTTAAAACAGTACCATCTTCAAGTTCTAAGGATACTACAGGACAAGCATCATTTTTATTTGCTTCTAATTTAAGCTTACTAGAATATTCTCTAGCAGGAATGACTACTTTTCTATCCTCTGGTTTAAGATTTAAACTTTCCATAATTATTTTAATTCTTTGGAAAACCTCTGCATCTACATATCCTTTTTTATATTCAACACTAGTTTTAAAGTATCTTCTAATTATCTCCTGTATAGAAGCTTCCTTAACAATTTCATCATCAGTAATTCCAAATCCTACTCTATTAACTCCCATATCTGTTGGTGATTTATATATAGATTCTTTTCCAGTTATCTTCTCAATAATCCTCTTTATAACTGGGAACATCTCAATGTCTCTATTATAGTTCACTGCAACCTCATTGTATGCATCAAAGTGAAAAGAGTCTATCATATTTACATCTTTAAGATCAACAGTAGCTGCTTCATAGGCAATATTTAAAGGATGTTTCAAAGGCACATTCCATACAGGGAAAGTTTCGAATTTAGAATATCCAACAGCATTTCCTCTTTTATTCTCATGGTATAATTGATTTAAACAAGTAGCTAATTTTCCGCTTCCTGGTCCTGGTGCTGTTACTACGACTATAGGCTTAGTAGTTTCTATATATGGATTCCTTCCATAGCCCTCATCACTTACTATAGTATCAACCTCTGTAGGATAACCTTTAATAGCTTCATGCTTATAAACTTTAATACCTCTACGTTCTAATTTATTTATAAAAATATTAGTAGCTGGTTGACCACTATATCGAGTTATAACCACACTATTTACCTGTAAATCATATCCTCTAAGATCATCAATTAATCTTAGTACATCCATGTCATATGTAATTCCAAAATCGCCTCTTATCTTATTTCTTTCAATATCACCGGCATATACACAGATAATTATTTCTGCCTTTTCTTTAAGCTTATGAAGTAACTTTATTTTTGCATTTTCATCAAAGCCTGGCAAAACTCTTTTAGCATGCATATCAAATAAAAGTTTTCCCCCAAACTCTAGATAAAGTTTATCATAATTATTAACTCTCTCTAAAATATATTTTGATTGTTCTTCCAGATATTTTTCGTGATCAAATCCAATTTTCATCTTTACACCTCATCCTAATAATAAAACATACATATTATTATTACATATTTTCATCATTAGTAAAACCTAAATTGAAAATTTTTAATTTTTTTGTTAATTCTAAATTTGATCTTTATAATTTATTTCTAAATTTTATGCTTTTAAAATTTGTGCTTTTAACTCCTCCATTAATTCCTTTACTGCAACTATACTTTTTATTCTATGGGCATTGTCTCCACAAAATACTAAAGCTTCATCCATATTTCCCTTAACACCATTTATTAGTGCTTCACTAATGCAATAAGGAGTTTCTTTTGGATTACAGTGAGATATACATCTATAGCATTTTTGCACCTTCAATTTTCCTTTAAAAGTATCCTCTACAAAGGAATTCCATATAGCTCTTCCTGGTAACCCTACAGGACTATCTACTATAACTATATCCTCTTCTTTTGAATCAACATAAGCCTTCTTAAAATTTTCTGATGCATCACATTCTACTGTTGCTACAAATCTAGTTGCCATTTGAACTCCATCTGCACCTAGTTTTAAGTATTTAGCTATGTCTTTTCCATCATATATACCTCCAGCCACTACTACTGGAATCTCCTTATTATACTTTTCTCCATAAATTTTAGTTTCATTAATTATATCTACTACTTCTTTATCGAAGGCTTCTTCAGTCATATTTATATTTTCCTTTTTAAATCCTAAATGTCCTCCTGCTCTTGGTCCTTCAACTATAACCATGTCAGGTGCCATTTTATCATGTCTATCCCAAAGCTTCATAATAACTTTGGCTGACTTTAAAGAAGATACTATTGGTGCAATCTTTACTGAAAAACCTTTGATTAATTTTGGTAATTCTATTGGTATTCCAGCTCCTGAAATAATAATATCCGCACCACCTTCTATGGCTGCCTTAACATGCTCTTTATAATTATTCATAGCAACCATTATATTAACTCCTATAACTCCTCCTTCAGTAGCTTTTTTTGCTAATAAAATTTGGTTTTTTAAAGCTCTAATGTTAGCCGCCAAATTATTACTTTCAAAGTCCTTTTCATCATATCCTACTTGCGCTGCAGATATAACTCCGATTCCTCCTTCATTAGTTACTGCTGATGCAAGTTTTGATCTAGAAACTCCTATCCCCATTCCACCTTGAATTATAGGCATAGGTACATATATATTTCCTATCTTAAGACCTTTTATATTCATAAAAACACTACCTTTCAAATTAAGATATTTTACTTTGAATTTCAAATACTTTGATAATCAAAGTTTATTTTTATTATAAGCCATTTTAATAATTGATGCAATAAGTATCCTTACTGAATATATATAATTAACTCATTCTTCATAAAAAATCCGATCTTATATTCATAAAGGAATACAAAAATAAAAGAACTATACATAAAATCATATGTATAGTTCTTATCACTTATATACCTTACTTTATTTGTATTCAATTTTTTCTTTTAAAATACTAAATATCTTTTTAGAAGTCTCATCAATAAACTTATCCATTTCCTCTTCATTAAGATATATAAAATTTTCCTTAGTCTCTTCATTATCTCCTAAATAATATTCTGTTATATACTTAACTTGCTTCATTAAAGCCCCTTTAGGAAAATAGTCTATATAATCTGGTACCTGTTCTATATTTTTAAATATAGTATGAAAAATAAAGTTAGAATTTTTTTCTAAGTATAAAAAATCTAATCCATACCAATCTTTTTTTATGGTCCAAATAAAACTTGCATCTTCTTTTAATTTTTTATTATATAAAGCATTTTTCTTTTTTTCATTAAAAAACTTAGACCATTCAATATCTGTAAGCAAGTGTATATAATATCCAAGGACATAAGCATATTTTGAATATTCCATGAAATTATTTTTTATATACTTATGAAAAAATCTCTCCGAATCTATATTATTTTCTTCATTAATCCAATGTGTAATTGTTTTTGGTGGATTGAAACTACTCCAATCTTCATTAGGAACTCCAGAATCCGGACCAACATTTCCAAGTATAAATGCTGTAGCATCTAAATCATCCATATTTTTCAATATATTTTCTGCAATTCTAAGATGAGCTATCCAAGTTGCCATTAAACCCCTCCTTCTTGTACTATCCTATGACCTCTTGTTCATTAACAATAGTTCTTTTAGACTTTTTGGCTATAGCCATCATAAGTCCTAAAGCTATTGATAAGAAAGCCGAAGCAACTACTCTATACTGTGGTGGCATTAAAAATACAATGGTATGACATGGAATCCAGAAAAATGGAATTGTTTTTAACATACTAAACCCTATGAGTATATTAAAATCAACTTCTTTAACCAAATCATTTATAGTTACCTTTTTAAGCCCTCTATATTTAACATCGATATATAAATCACTAAATTTATGAAATAAAAACATAAAGGGTGCAAAAGTAACATTCATCATAGTACTTGTTAAAAATGCATGTCCAAACTTTGAGCCATGGAAAGGTAATCTTCCTATATATTGTGCAGCTAACACTCCTTCTGAATATAGTGTAAAGGCTAAAGTTATCATCATTCCAATTATTCCCCATATAATTGCTTTAAAAATTAGTCCTTTAGTCTTTTGCCACTGTCCATGTAAAATTCTAGCTCCTAACATGTCTCCCATGGTAGCTAAAACAAAGAATTTAAAAAAGCCACTTATATATGGATATGCTTGTGTCATAGTCATAAATACTTCTCTAGTTGTTGGAACCATTAAAACTGCAGCCCATAAAAATAATAAGCCTCCCCATAAGTAATCCCCTAATTTCATTTGATTATTCTCCCCTTTTCTACTGTATCTTTTTAAATTTGCTATTTAATAAACATTATAACGTATTCAATTTCATTTATCTATAATAAATTTTTATTTTTCAGAAACTTTTCACAAGTTGAAAATCTAGCTTAATTGTGTTACCATATTATTACATTTATATACATATTTTATATGTTACCTATTGAAGTATATTTAATTCTTTAATATAAAAATAAAATCTATAGGAGGACTATATGAATAATTCAATAAAGGATATATATCTTAAATACATTAAAATAAGTAAATTAAATAAATATATAAAATTGGAATCAAAAGAAGATTTTAGAAATCTCTGGGCAAAAATGAAATGGATTAATTCTCAATGTAAACCTATTATTCCTTTTTTTATTTCTACAATAATAATCAATTCTGTTTTATCTTTAATTGGAGTCTATAATGCTATAATATCAAAATCTCTTATAGATGCTGCTATTAGTGGTAAAACTTCAACGGTTATTCAATGGCTCATTGTAATGGCCACTATAATGTTTGGAAAAATGCTCATATCTCCTATTACCTCATTTATGAGTACTAGGGCATCTACTAAACTCAATCAAGGTATGCAAAGTAAGCTTTATAAACATCTTACTTATAGTGAATGGATTGAACAATCAAAATTTCACAGTGTTAGCCTGCTTACTAGAATCACATCGGATGTAGGAACAATATCTTCAACAATATTAGGTACTATTCCTAGCATTATATCTTTGCTAGTAACCTTCATAGCTTCCTTTTCTACTCTAATTTATTTTGCTCCATCCGTAGCAATTGTAGCAGTAATAGTAGGTCCTATATTGCTTTTAATTAGTAGATCTTTTGGTAGAAAGCTAAAAAAACTATATAAAGAAATACAAGAAGAAGATATAAAATATCGCTCTTTCATTCAAGAATCTATTCAAAACTTAATGATAGTTAAAACCTTTTGTATGGAGAAACTTAATGTAGATAAACTTCATCTAATACAAAAAAACAAATATGAGTTAGCTATGAAAAATACTAAACTTAGTGTTCTCTCAGGAATGTCCATGGGATTTTGTTCTACCATTGCTTATTTCTATATATTTTGCTGGGGTGCTTTAAATATTTCAAAGGGATTAGGAACCTATGGAACTTTTACCGCTATGATACAACTCTACAGTAATATTCAAGGTCCTATTTCTGGACTTGCTAACACTTTCCCGGCCCTTATAGGGTGTATCTCAGCTGCTGAAAGACTTATGGAAATTGAAGAAATCGCTCTTGAAGATGTCAATATCCCAAGCATTCCTGAATCATTTAAGTCTCCCTATATTAAATTTAAAAATGTATCCTTTAGTTATAAGGAAGGAAGCCCTGTAATAAATAATGTAACCTTTAACATAGCTCCTGGAGAAATTGTAGCCTTAATCGGTCCCTCTGGAGAAGGTAAAACAACCCTAATAAGACTTTTACTATCACTTATTCACTGTGATGAAGGAGAAATTATCCTAGGAGGCTATAACACAAGAAATAGTGATGAAATAGTTTTAAATAGGAATCATAGGGAACTTATCTCTTATGTGCCTCAAGGAAACACTCTCTTTTCTGGAACCATAGAGGATAACCTTCGCTACGGTAAAGATGATGCTAATACAGATGACATTGAAGAAGCCGCAAATGCAGCCTGTGCCTTGAAGTTTATAAGTAAATTAGAAGATAACTTTCATACCTTAATAGGTGAAAAAGGTAGTGGAGTTTCAGAAGGGCAAGCTCAAAGGCTAGCCATAGCAAGAGCTCTCCTAAGAAAAAGACCAATTTTAGTCCTAGATGAGGTAACTTCATCTTTAGATATTGATACAGAACTCAATGTCCTTAAATCAATAAAAGAACTAGACCATAAACCAACCTGTATTATAATAACCCATACACCTTCTGCATTATCTATCTGTGATAGAATTTTAAAACTCGAAAAAGGAACTCTGAAAGAGATTGAGAATAAAGTTATACTAGAAACAGCAGTAAATTAACAAATAAGCCATCTATGAAATCTTTTTTAGGATTTCATAGATGGCTTTACTCATATTTTACGCTAATTCATTTTTTGCATCACAAAGTTGAAAATTTAGCTACCACTGCATATCCACTTCTATTTTCTCCACCTGTAATAAAGTAAGACCCACATCGTATCCATGCATGTGCTACCATCTCATTTTTTTCATTCTTTTTAACCCCTAGATAAATTGTAGTTGGTACTCCCTTTCCTCTCATCATTCTTTGTGCAGTAAGGGCTTTAATAAGGCACTTACTTTCCCATGGCGTATATCGTGAAGCATTAATAACTGCCCACCTTATGTCTCTCGCTATTCTATATGAATTTATATCTACCTCACCAGGCGACTCTTCTTTTATATTACCCATCCTCTTCCTAAGTTTATTAAAAGGTACAAAGATTATTAAAATCCTATAAATTCCTGTATATATATAAGCTTCTAGAAATCTTAACTTATTACTACCATCTAAAATAGCAAAGGTTCTAATCTTTCTAGTTAATACTGATAAGCTCTGCATTTTTAAGTTTTCCTAAAAATTCTACTACGTTTTCTTTACACTGATTCTTTTCAACCTGAAACTCTCCAAGCAATATGTTAATAATATTATTAACAGTAGAAGGCTCTTTAATAATCTCCCATATTCTACTTCCAACCTGATTCATCATAAAATATTGACCTTTTTCTAAATTCATCATAACCACTTCACCATCTAAATCTGTAGCATCAATATCAGAATTTCTTGTAATCTTAGAATTTAGTGTCATCTCCAGGTTGCCATTAATTTTAGCAGATTTAACTTTAAGTTTTTTAATCTCCATATCTCTCATCCTCTCAAATATAATAATATACTTATCTATAATGCTAATTTAAAATATACATACTCTGTACACGGAATTACATAGCCACAAACCCTTTTCTCTCTTTAAATATCCCCTCAATAATTTCTATTTGAGCATCCACTGTGTATTTATCCCTAGGCCTTGTAATTCTATAAAACTTAGCTTTTTTAGATATTTCTATACAATTTTTAAAATACTTAGGAGTCATACCTCCCATAAATCCTATATATTCAGTTCTATATATATTTTTAATAATCTTATTAAGCTTTTCTCCTCCCCTTATCTCTTCCACTCTCACATTATCAATCTCATCCATACTAAGCTCGCAAATTGCTGTTAATGGAAACTTTTCTTTAGAAAACCCATGAAAATCTGGAACTATATACTTTATCTTTCCATCAGCATGAAAACAAGGATAAGACTCTTTAACATAATACATATTCTCTAAAGCATCGAAACATAGTTTATGGTAAGGAAAGCCTGGTTCAATGACTATTCTATTATCAAAACTTAATGCAGCTACATCATCTGATACAAATTTATAGCCTCTTTTTACAAGAGCTGTAGTCAATGTTGACTTTCCAGCCCCCCTTTCTCCTGTAAATATAATAGCCTTTCCATTTATGACAACGGCGCCTCCATGGATAGCTGTTGACTCCCTTTGAAGTAGGAGAAAACCCAAGACACTTCCCATTATATAAACTTTCATAAGACTTTTATCACAATCTTCACAGGGATCTACTATAACAGTATTTCCATTTTCAATATAATACGTAGCCACATGGTCTATATGAAACCAAACATGATCCTTTGTTATATGAATACTTTTTCCCTCTTTAATTTCTTCTAAAATGTTATTTGGAGTTTGTCCATATAATATAGTTACAATGTCTTTATCTTTAAAATCTCCATTTCTTTTAGGGAATTCCAGAACTTCTATATTAGAATCTATATTAAGTCCATATACTCTATAGAAATATTTTTCATTTATATACATAATTTCATTGATTCCTTTCTGACATTCTATATTTCTAATATTTTCTTAAATCAATATACCTATATCAATCTTTATTTTGATATAGGTATATTGGTCAAAAATTATGATTGTTTTGGTGCACTTCCATGATTCTTAGGATGCCATCTATTATGCTTATAACACCACACCCAATCTGAATGGTCAACCGGTTGAATATTAGGATTAGTGTAATCTTCATTGTTAAATTTAATACTCATTGATTCTTGCCAATTACAAAAATCAATATATTCAGTTTCATTTGTATCATTACAATCTAATTGTGATAATATTGGTTTCTTCCAATCTTTTTTCATTCCTTTCCTTTTTCTATTTAAATGCCACTTTAAATTCATATTTTGTTTTATATGTATTATTTTACCATTACATTATTTAAGATTCAATAGACGAGTTTATTATTTAAACCTAAATTAAAAATATTTGCATGAAATTTATTATTCATACATACTTTTTTCTGATTACTTTATATAATGTATTCAATGAACTCTTACTTTTTAATTAACAAAACTGGCATTATTCTTTAACATCTATCATAATTATTTATATAAACAATTTACATTTATTTACTTTTATAGTAATATATTTTAGTAGGAGGTGAAAAGATGAAAACTTGGAATAAACCAGAATTAACTAATTTAGGTATTGCAGAAACTAAAGATACAAACCCCACATTTTGGAATCCACTTATAGGTGCATGTAAAAATCCTTCTGGTGCAGGCAATGATTGTCCATTAACCTGGGAAAGAGATTGTAAATATTATGAACTACTTAGCTTAGACCTTTGTACTGGATATGGAAAATGTACAAAAAAAGTGCAACCAATTCCTCAGAATCCAACATCATGAGTTAAAAAAATATAGATAAGAAAGCATATGATGCCTTCTTATCTATATTTTTTTATTCATTATTAACTAGAAAATGTTGATTATTTGAATAAATTGGATTTAGCATTTTTGTATTTCTATTAATAATGTTATCAATATCATTAAATTCAAATAATCCTTTTTTTATGGTAGTTCCATTAAAAATATACAGTGATGAATTTTGATTAAATACATTTTCTCTTAATATAGCTTTTCCATTAGGATTACTGTAGGTGGTATCAAACATATTAAAAACAGAATTACTACTGCTATTATTAACTTCATTATTATTAAATATAAGATTTTTCATTTTTCCAGCTGACAGTTTTATAAAATCATCAGATGAAGGACTCATTTCTATAATATTATTCTTAATCTCTAATACTGTTGGACTTCCCCATGTTTGAGTAAGAATGCTACAATCTCTTATCTTACATTTATTAAAGGTAATAGTTCCTGTATTTCCATGGGTCCTTACTATAGATTTTGAAATGATACATTCACTCATTGAAGCATTTAATAATACTGTTAAAACACTATCTTCAATAATACAACTATTAAGATGAGCGCTTAAATAGCATTGTTTAATTTTTAAACTGCAATCTTTTAAATTCCCAATAATTCTCACATTTATAGTTCCATCACTAGTAATTATTGAGTTGAAAATTATATCTTCCTCAGTCATTCTATCAATACTGCTATTTATAAAAGTTTCTCCATAAACATAAGGTCTTTCAATTACTGTTGTGTTTCTCGGTTGCAATTTTAAACTACTATTTATGAACTGATTTTCTTTACTTTCAATTTTATTTGTATATTCATAGGTTACAGAATTGGATTTAAATATATTTTTAACAAATTTATAATTAGTTGTTCTTCCCCACATATATACCATTCCTGTGAATTCATTTCCTTCAAATATAATATTATCTCCTGCACAAGTAACTATATCTCCTGATTTATTTCCCATAAATTTATTATTTTCAACTTTAATATCCTGCATTAGGTCCCATCCATCTTCAAAGTCAATAGCATAACCAGGTGCTTGACCTCCATTATTTTCAAAAATATTATTTTCTATAGTCCATTGTTGACCTCCACAAAATGCAATTCCTAAACTTCTATTATTTGAAATAGTGCAATTCCTTAAAATTATATTAGTAGGAGGCTTAAAATTACTAATCCAACCTACATAGCCTAAATTACTAGCTATATCTATCTGCGGAAATACAAATCTCACATAGACTGCTCCATCTGGTATAGTGACTTTTCTAAACTGAAGGCACTTCTCTGAAGAAATAAACTGATTATTTTTATCATAAAAATAAGATATATATTGGGTTTGCTTTATATAAGGATACCCTTGATATCCTAAAGTATATCCAAACTCAAATTTTCCGTTACAAGCTGAAATGTTATAAGCTTTAGTCCTAGAAAAAAAGTTACTTTCAATAATTTCTCCCTTTAAATTTATATCTCCAATCTGAATATCTTTGACATAAACAGTATCATACCTATTTTTGTTGTTACCGCTACTAGTAGTAATCCCATAACCTGGCACATTAATCACTACAATATTATCTATAGTACAATTTCCTCCACCATTTACTACTAATCCACATCCCCACTCATGAGTTCCTGGTACTGTAATATAATCATGGGTTTCTTTATCTCCTTCCAAAATTCCATTTGTAAATATTAGGTTTTCTGCTCCATCTTCAAAGCTAACAATAGAATATTTTTCTAGTGCATTACTGTTAATTTTTAGAGTAGAACCATTTAAATCTATAGTTATATCTTTTAATTTAATTACTATTGGATTATTTTCATCTATTAAATAAATACCTTTTGGAAAGATTATCTTTTTATACTTTAGTGATGAGGACATGAATTCTAAGGCTTTATTAATACCTTTAGATGTTTCTATAGGTGAAGTTCCATCATTTTTAATATTAAAATATTTCAAATCAAGAATATATTCAGTAATTTCCTTCTTCCTATACTTGAAATCTATAATTACATTCGCATTTTCTATAGTTAATATTACTTTCACTTTACTATCGGTAATTAGGTCATAACCTTCTATTGGCTTTGCTTCATAACTATATTCTCCCATATCAATATTCTCTATATTAATAGAAGGTATTAATTTTTCATTTGTATCAATATTTATATAGTTAATTTCTATACATCCATAGACAGGCTCTGGTATATCCTTCTTATTATAATAAAATGTTATAGTATAATTTTTTCTGAAGAAAATCACAAATAAAAAGATAGTGCTTTTTATTGGAGTATATCCATTGATATCTTTAGATTTGTATATATATAATCCCGTCTTTACATTTTCATAAATATCTTTGGAGTATATTAATGCCTTAGTCTCATTATCTCTATATTCTATAGTAACTGTACTACTCATATCTCTTCTCCCTTTGGACTTTAATTTATATTATAGACTTGTCCTATAATATAATATTCAATTATTAGGATTAGTGATATAATTCCATACCCTATATTTCCATCCATTTAAGTAATCTATTTTTCTTTACAGAAATAGAGGCTCCCTTTATTATAAACTTACTCTTATCAATGAAGGAATATTCTTTTCTAAACAAACCTGCTATTAAATGGTGAAACCATGCTATAGGGATTAATATTTTATATCTCTTAGCATAATTATATTTTTCTGACATATATTCTACCCTAGGGAACATAAAACGTATGTATCTCTTTATGGTTCCTAAAGTGGCATTAATATCTTTACATTCATAGTTAAAAGCAATTTGATTACTAAAGGAATTTACCACATCCTTTTTTCCATAAACTCCACCCTTTAAAATTTCATATATGAGCAAATTAATATATTTTTCTTGATCTAATTTAATATTTATTAATTCATTAGGAACTTTCATGTGAAATAATCTATTACATAATAAAAAAATTATAATGTTAAACTTTTCAAAACCATATTCCTTAGATTTATATAGAAAGCTTGCCCATGAAATTTCATTTCCTTTATTCTCTACCAATAATACTAAGTCACAAAGCTGCCTTAACCCAAATCCATTGGCAGCTAAATGAGATGCCATATGCATACATAAGTGTAAAGCTAAATCTTCATAGCAAAGAGATTTTACTTCTGAGTCACCTACATTAACTTTTATAGAATTATTCCATACGTCTTCTTCAAATTTATTAAGATCACTACTAAATCCATCTCTCTTAACAATATGCCAGTGTACTTCTATAATAGGAAAAGTATAATGATAAAATACTATATGATGAGATGCAACATGATCCTCTAATTGGCTATAACCCAAGTCTAATAAAATACATTTAACTTTTTCTAAATCTTCTTCATGAACTAATATATCTGCATCATTCATATCCCTTTGTTCTGGATGGGGATAAAAATTCCTTACCACTAGACCCTTTAATACAATTACAGGAATTGCTTCGTCATTAAACCTATTAAATATTTTAGATATATTATATATATTTCTCAGCTGGTTTGTTCCAGTATGAAATACTGATATCTGAAGCTTTTTTAGTTCTTCACAATCTAGCTGTGAAATTAGATTTTTTTTACTTAAAGAAGAATAAATTATTCCCTCCACTTTATGTAATTGGGCTATAGTTAATATTTTATCCCAATTAAGGTTTTCAGATAATTTATACGTTGTTTTTCCCCTGATTGAATGAGACAATAATTCTATGAATTGACTCTGTGTACTATCCATAACTATACTCCTAACTATATTAAATTTACAACCTTTATAACTCACATTTACTTTAAATTTATGTTAATATATATATCACATAATAATTGTAACATATTTGAATATTATGTAAATAATTTCATTTTCTATAGTAAGATATTTTCTTCAAAAAAGTTACCCAACCTTAGTTGAATAACTCTAAATTTAATTTATGAAATATAATATATCTGAAATATTTCTCTCTCCATTGAAATCTGAAGGTTCATTTATAACTTCACCATTAAAATATAGAGTAGAGGATCCTCCGCCATCTAGGTTATACGCAAAGTTACAACCTAACTTTTGAAATTCAATGGCTAAATCATAACAACTCATGCCTTGTGACTTAGTACTTCTTCCATCAACAACAATTATTACATATTCCAATGGTCCTTTTTGACCAATAGCTGTACGTGGTTGCACATCTCCCTTATACCATGTATCTCCATATTCAACAATGTTACCGTCTTTAATTAGATCTGGACCAAAGTCATAGGTATGTCTTGCACCCAAACTCAATAATTCTTCTGCAGTCTTCTTTCCGTACTCATATATTTTAAAGTTTCCTTCCTTATCTATAACCAATGGCGCACAATCTAGATCATTACCTCTGTATACTACTTCATCTCTAATTACATATCCTGATGTATTAAATCCACAAGCGGCACCATTAATAGCAAGAATAGCATTATGTCTGTTGGCTATAGAAGATGTTTTTTCTTTTATATTTAAGGAGAAAATATCTCCTGAAAAGGCAGAATTAAGTTGACTTTGATTTTTTATTTTTACTGTGGTAATCCAATATCTAAGATTTGGATTAACTTTTACTATAGGTTCAACTATGATCATCATTGTAGGTGACCCATACTTCCTAATCCCTGTTTCATTATCTATTTTAACATAGGTATCAAATGGAAATTCATCATTCTCTACCTTGGAAATAACTTCACTATTTAATGCAGTATAATTATATAAACTAGCAACTAAAAATATTACTATACCCATTAAAATAGCAGATAATATTATTATAATAATTTTTCCAACAGCTAAGTTACTTAATAATTTTGAGTTCCTCTCATTCATAATATCCCCCCTTGTATTACTTATACACTAATATAAATATGTGCAGTTATTATTAATTATAAACAAAAGGACCAATTAATTTAAAACTAATTAGTCCTTTACTTATATTATTTTAATCATTTTTTCATTTATATTACTAATTTTCTTAACCTCTGGTAATGATACATGCCCCCACCAACGATGAGTCCAAGCTATTTTTTCTATTTCACTTTCTTCAGGTATGATTTCAAAATTCAATGCTTTTTCTACTCTATCAACGTCGATATATGAACCATATTCATTCATTTGTGTTAATAGTAATATAGTACTATATTTTCCAGGTGCAAGTGTACTCGTATCCAAATTAAATATATCATCATACATGATACCTGACTTTGCATTTACAAATGGCTTGGAATAGCTTACACCAACTGGTGTATTATCTGAAAATAAGACTTCAACCCTCAGTCTTAAATTAAACAAATCTTTACCAGCTTTCCATTTCATTTTAAAGGCAATAGATTCTTTAGAAGTAAATATACAATCTTTATTATTAAGTATTTGGGTACTTATAATAGTTGCACTTTGCATAATGTGGGATTGCCTTTTTTGGTTTTCAAGATTCATTAATGGGGTAGTATTAAAATTATTATTCATATAAACCTTTATTCCATCATCTACATCACCATCAAAGATAATTTTCCCATGGTCTAAAACTATTACTCTACTACAAAGCTGTTGTATCGTCCTCATACTATGACTTACATAAAGTATTGTTCTTCCCCCATATGCTATATCCTCCATCTTTCCGAGACACTTTTCTTGAAATCTCATGTCCCCTACTGCTAATACTTCATCAACTATAAGAATATCTGGATCAAGGTGAGCTGCTACTGCAAATGCAAGCTTTACATTCATTCCACTTGAATATCTTTTTACTGGTGTATCAAGAAATTCACCTATTTCTGAAAACTCTACTATATCCTTAAACTTAGCTTCTATCTCTTTCTTTTTCATACCTAAGATAGACCCATTTAAATAAATATTTTCTCTTCCTGTTAATTCTTGATTGAAACCTGTTCCAATTTCTAAAAGAGAAGAAATTCTCCCTTTTATTTTAATTTCCCCCTCCGTTGGAAGTGTAATTCTAGAAAAAATTTTTAAAATAGTAGATTTTCCAGCTCCGTTATGTCCAATTATTCCAATTCTTTCACCTTTATTAACAGTAAAATTAATATCCTTCAATGCCCAAAATTCATTACCAGATGATATTTTATTTTTCTTACTAAATGCTCCTTTAATAGAGTTTAAAAGAACAGCTATAAAAGTATCATTTTTCTCTTGATTAGATAACAACCTATATTTTTTGCCAATACCATCAACCCTTAAAACTTCCTGACCCATATAAATCCTCCTATATTACATCTGCAAATGTGTCTTCAAACTTTATAAAAAATTTTACTCCTAATGTTAATCCTATTAATGCAATAGCAATTGAAAAAATTAATGCTGGAACATATATCCTTGCTGATGGTATAATGCACCATCTAAATCCTTCAATTACACCAACTAATGGATTAATGGAATATATTAATCTTAGATTGGTTGGTATCACTGAACTTGTATATGCAACTGGAGACAAATACATACCAAATTGCAATATTACTGGAACTATATATCTTATATCTCTATATTTTACATTAAGTGTGGAAAAAAATAAGCCAAAACCTAAGGCTATTATAAAAGCTAAAATAATAAAACATGGAAATAATAATATTTTTATTGGAGGTAAGTATCCAGTAAAAATCATTATAATTAATAAAACTAGTAATGAAATAACAAAATCTATAAAAGCTGTAACCACAGAAGATATAGGTAAAGTGAGCCTTGGAAAATATATTTTTTTAATCATATGACCATTATTAACTAGACTATTAGATACACCATTAAACGCTACAGAAAAGAAATTCCATGGTAAAAGCGCTGAATACACCATAATTGCATAAGGAACTCCATTCTCTGAGGGCATATTTGCTAATCCTCCGAATACAAAGGTCATAATTATCATTGAAAATATTGGTTGAAAAATAGCCCAAAGTACCCCTAATGCAGTTTGTTTATATCTAACTATAATATCCTTCCATGATAGGAATGTTATAACTTCTCTATATTTCCACAGTTCTTTCAATCTCTTTTTATGAGATTGTTTATCTGTTATTAAAATTACCTCATTCATAGTATTTCCTCCTTTAATTGTAAGTACTTATTATACAAATTTGAATTTATACAAAATAGTACCCATAAACATTTTTCTTTAAAATTAAATAAAGGACATTTTAATAAATATAATAATTCTGACGCAAATAATTTTTTATATATTCTTATATGTTTATTATCCATATTCAATAGATTAAATGCTTTTTTATAGCAATTAAAAAAATTTAAAACGAACGTATACTGAGCTTTATTATATAAGTTAATATTTCTTATTTCTTTAAAGAATTTCATTCTATCTTTATATGCATATGCTGCATCAAAATTTTTTAATGTAAATTTACTCTTTGTAATTCCCTCATCATTTTGATAATAATAATACAAGGGATAGTTAATATATACAATATTTTTACTATTAAATAATACTTTATGAATTACAAATTCATCCTCATGTATTTTACCATAAGGATATCTTATATTTTTAAATATGTTTTTATGATATAACTTATTCCAAGCTGTAACAAACTTAACTCCATTCTCCTTATACATCTCATTTAATGCTTCAATATTATTAAATTTATTTATATTTAACATTTTAGAAACTTCATACTTTTCTATACTCTTATTATTCACAATTTCATAGTCACAAACTGCAATATCAGCCTGATAATCAATTATAGTATCATACAATATATCATACATATTGGGATGTATGTAATCATCACTATCTACAAAACCTATATATTCACCCTTTGCTATATTTAGCCCTGAATTTCTTGCTGAAGAAAGCCCTTCATTATTTTTGTGTATAACTCTTATCCTTTTATCCTTTGTAGCATAATCATCGCATATTTCACCACAATTGTCTGGTGAGCCATCATCTACAAGTATCAGTTCAAAATCTTTAAATCTTTGATTAAGAATTGAATTAATACATCTATTTATATATTTTTCTACTTTATATATTGGTACTATAATACTTATTTTACACATACATACCCACCTAAAAATTGTTAAATTTAAACTTAATATAATTTATTATAAATTTAAATATATCTTTATAATCAAAAACAGTTAGTTTTCTTAAACTTCTTTTTATTTTTGTAAAATTCTTTAATAAGAATTTTACAGGATACCTATAGAGTATATCCATATAAAAACTTTTTAAATAGATTACCCCATTATCAAATTCATATCTATAATCAATACTTAAATCTTCTTCTATAATGTAATCTTTTATTCTAATGTATCCCCAAAGTAAATCTAATATCTTCTCGTCTTTACTACCAGTTGTTGAATCTGACCTACGCAAATAATTATATCCTATATCCTTTGCCACACTCACTTTACTAGATTTTAAATATAACTTAGGTATTAACTCTAAATCTTCATAATACTTGCCTTCATAAAATAATAAGTTATTATTTAAAAATAGCTCTTTTCTAAATAATTTATTCCATGGATGTGCTCTTTTTAAAATATCACTGAAAATTATATCTTTAGGAATATACTTATATCTTACAATTCCACCTTCATCTACCTCATTTACACCGGTTAAACACATATCAGCATCATTATATACACATGTATCATAAAGAATCTTATACATATTAACTTCTATCCAATCATCACTATCAACAAATCCTATATATTCACCTCTTGCAATATTTATACCTGCGTTTCTTGCCGTTGACTGTCCTCCATTCTCTTTATGAATCACTATAACTCTTTCATCTAATTCACCATACTCATCACATATCTTACCAGAACTATCTGTTGATCCATCATCTATAAGAATAAGTTCAAAGTCCTTAAAAATTTGATTTAATATAGAATCAACACATTTATGAATATACTTTTCAACATTATATACAGGCACTATTATACTTATTTTAGGATTCATATAATTTTTCCTTTCAATTAATATAGTTATATAATTTAACAATCTCACATGTTGTATCTATCTTATCCTTACATAAGGCTTTTGAAAAATTTTCACTAACTTGTGGATTATCAATAAGAAATTTAATTTTATCGCATATTTTATCTACATTACACTCCACAATTAATCCATTCTGTCCATCTTCAATCTGTTCATTAGCGACAATAAAATTTGTAGTAACTATGGGCTTATTTAAACATTTCGCCTCTGCTATGGTTATACAGTAGCCTTCATGCCTTGAAGGCTGAACATAAATATCTGAAGTCTTTATGTAGGGATAAGGATTTAGAGTTTCTCCTAATAAAATAAAATCATCTCTCAGATTTAGATTTTCTATAAGCTTCTCATACTCATCTCTATCCTTACCTTCTCCAATGCAATACCATTTAACCTTATGCCCTTGTTTTTTCAATTTATATAATACTCTTATTGCTATATCTTGCCCCTTTTCTTTAGATAATCTTCCTACAGTCAAAATTCTTATTCCCCTAAAATCATTGTCAAAATCTATTTTTTCTTGAGCCATGTCTTTAATTAATTCATGTGAAATTAAATTGTTAAACACCTGTGATTTAATTGATGTAACCGGAAACTGCTTATTTAAAATTCTCTCTCCATTCTTAGATACAACAAATATATTATTAAACCTTTTATATAACTTTGTATATAATTTTTTATTTATCGCATGATGTGAAATATCAAAATGTACCCAGGAGATTTTTAGTTTTGCTTTAACCTTATGCGTTATATAAACATCTATTATCTCAGTTAGACCTGCATAGGCTATTGCTACATCATATTCTTTCATATTCATAGGAATACTCTTTAGTACGTTTTTATAATATATATATCTATCATTTGATTTTTTACTCCTAAAATATGAATAAGAAAATCCAATTATTTTATGATACTTTCTCTTCTTAATATAACTTTTTATAGTCTCATAAGGTGAATCCATAAGAATTGGTTTAATATCTTGAAACCAATTAGTTTCTTCGATTTTTACCCACTGCGGAAGATATTCTAAAAAACCTCCTTTTTTCTCAAGTAGTAAGATAGTAATATTATATTTATCCTTTGGTATAACTGATAATAGTGAAAGTAAGGACTTTTCAACTCCACCAATATTCATACTGCTTAACATAAATAGAACTTTTTTCACTGGCATTACTCCTATCCTCCTGTCATTTTTCAGCTCATAATTACTCTACTAATTTTTTCAATTTCTGCTGTTGTATTTATAATTTTACTACTAAGGTTGTTTTTAATTGCCTCATATAAGCCATTATTGTCTAATAGCTTTTTAATCCCTAAATATATGGAATCAGCATCTTCACTAACTATAATTCCATTTTCTTCATTAATTATTTGCTCATTTGCTCCAGTAAAGTTAGTTGTTATAATTGGATTATTAAAGCACCTAGCTTCAGCTAAAGTTATACAATAGCCTTCATGTCTTGATGATTGCACATATATATCACAATCTTTCATATATGGATAAGGATTTAATCTTGATCCTAATAGTACATAATCCTTTTCAATTTTCAATTCATTTATATTTTTTTCATACTCACTTCTAGCTCTGCCTTCTCCAACACAATACCACCTTAGTTTATATCCTTCACTTTTTAATCTTGCTAAAACAGGTATTGTTAAATCTTGTCCTTTTTCTTTGCTTAATCTTCCTACTGTAAGAATCCTAATTCCGTGAAAATCATCGTTAAAAGATTCTCCATTATCAGCCAAACTTTTTATCTTCTGATGATCTAAAATATTATAAAATACTTGAGTATTATCCTTTAACTTAGGAAAATTCTTTATAAATTTACCTATACCATCTTTGGATACCACAAAAATTTTATCAAAACTTTTATATAATTTAGATGTTAATCTTTTATTAAAATGTATTTTTTCTATATCAAAGTGTATCCATTGTACTTTTTTTTCTGACTTTATTTTATTTGCAACAAAATATGTTATAAAGTCCATAGGTCCTGCATAAGCTACTGCAATATCATAGTTATTATCTAAAGTTTTTATATTTTTAAAGATATACCTATAATAATAGCTAAGGTTACCAGTAATTTTAATGATTAAATATAAGATTGCAATAATAATACTCTCCACATATTTATGGTTTTTTATGTTTTTCTTTAACGCAGATAAGTGTGGCTCAATAAAATATGATTTTAAACTCTTATATTCATCTACATACTTAACATTAACCCAACCTGGTATTTCATTTAAAAATCCACCATACTCTTCTAACATAAGAATAGTAATATCCCATTTAGTTCTATCCATTTCTCTGATCATTGATAGCAGTGCTTTTTCTGTGCCACCTATGTTCATATTAATAACCATAAATATTATTTTATACATTTAATCACATCCACAATAGTAATATATTTATTAATTCATATATCTAGTTACTATTTAAACAATTCATAAATTTTATATATTTCATTCATTGTATTATATTCATTTTCTGATTTAAGATTTCTAAGAATATTATCTCTGAAACTGTTATCATCTAAATATCTTTTTATCCCATTTAATAGCTGTACTTCATTTTGTTCTACGATTAAACCATCTTCCCCGTTTTTGATTAATTCGTTAGCAGTATTAAAATTAGTACACACAATTGGTTTTTTCAAAATTTTTGCTTCTATAACAGTTAATCCAAAGCCCTCATTTCTTGATGGTTGAACGTATATATCACACTTTTTCATGTAAGGATATGGGTTATCACGAGATCCTAATAATATAAAATATTTTTCAAGGTCATATACTTTAACTAAATCTTGCAACTTCTCTTTATCTTGTCCATCTCCAACAACATACCATTTAAACTTATAACCACTATTTCTTAGTAAATCAGCAGTTTTTATTGCTATATCATATCCCTTATATCCTATAACTAATCTACCTACAGTTAATATATTAACTTCATTAGAATCAATTTCTTTAATTTTTTCCATTGCCATATTTACAATTATATCTGGATTAACTATATCTTTAATTACCACTATTTTATTTGTATAATTTTTGTTTACATTTATAATTGAATCTTTTGATGACTCAGAAACTGCAACTATTTTGTGAATTTTATCATAAAATATTTTATCTAACTCTTTATTATAAGTAGTAGCTTTGTAATCACAATTTATCCAAGCTATTTTATTATCTGCATCTACCTTATCCACCACAAAATAAGTTGGAAATCCTTGTGCAAAGGCAATTGCTATATCATATTTCTTTTCAATCCTTTTTAATATATTCTTCTGATTTATATAAAATATTTGTTGATTATTTTTAGTTTTTTTACTTTCTAATTTATTTAATCGTATGTCTATAGATGATTTTATACGACACATTCTATATAATAATCCCTTAACTATTGTTTTATCGTAATTTTCATTGTTTAAGTATATATAAAAATTGGGAATATCTAATATATTAACTTCATTTGGAACATACTTGTCTAATGATTCTCCCTTTCTTAGCATTAACAAATCTACTCTATATTTTGAATAATCAATTACATTTAAAAGAGAAACTAAACTTTTTTCTGAACCTCCGATTGTTAAGGAATTAATTACAAATAATATATCTTTTTTCACTATTAATCACCTACTTTTTAATTGACAAAACTTCATTTATATAATTTTTTGAAGAAATAATTTTTGTGTTTAAAATTTTATCCACTTTAGCATAATCTATATCCTCTAACAATTTATCCAAAATATAATCATTTTCAATATATCTATGTTCTAAATTTAGATCAATTAACAAATCTCTCATCCTTGTATTTATATTCTCTAACCTTCTAACAATCGCCATAGGTTTCTTATATATTAAAGAAAAGGCTACTGCATGAAACGAGTTTGATATTACAAATTCTGCATTTCTCACTAAAGATACAAAAGTTTCTGGTCCACTGAATTTGAAGTTTTTATCCTCATATGACCCTCTATAGTGACTTATAGTATATATCTTACATCCCTTATAATATGAAATTTCCAATGCTAATTTCTTTATTATTGGATTATTATCAAAATCATAAACTAATAAATATTTATCTTTAAACTCTCTATTACCAATATCATCCCACATTTTTCTATCTACTAAAAATACAGGATCAACTACCACTTCAACCTTTTTTAACTCTAATTCATTAATGATTTTTTTCCCACTCTTTTCTCTTACCGATATTCTATCTAATTTTAGTAGATTTTCTCTTACAAAATTCTTGTATTTATTATCAATAGTTTCTGTTGCAAAACTCGCTGCATAGGAGGCTCTTATTTTTGAATCTGGTACAAAATCCAAATAAAAAGTGGAATCTTTTCCATTATCCCGTAGACAATTCCATATTTGATCACTTCCACATAAATAAACATCTGCTTTAGGAATATTATTTTTTAGTTGTATATTACATGCATATCTATATTTTGATAATGACATAAATTTATTTTTAAAAGTATCAAAGGCTTTCTTCCTTTTTAACAATGCTAATTTAAATGGTAATTTTAAAATTATATAAATAAATTTTGTTATATAATTTCTGTTCCACTTAGGGTTATCTATTGAAATTAACTTATAATGTCCACTTAAATAATCTGGTTTATAATCTATGATTTCTACATCATTTCCAATCAACTTTAAATATGCCATTAATGCATATGCTTGTAGCGAAGCTCCATGATTATATACATCATGACAAGTTATTGTACACACCTTCATAATTTTATTCCTTATCTTTTATTAATAGTAAATAATATTTTACTTTTTAGCAAACTCATTACTAGCGGCTCCATATCTTCTCCCTTTCTTAAAATAGCTTATACACCTTTCCTAATTCCTCCATATTATCATAGTTACTCTTTCTACAACATTCTTCCATTTCTTTTTTTAAATGTATGTTATTGTAAATATTTTCTATTCCAGCAGATATTCCTTCTACTGATTGATCACATATTAATCCATCAACTCCATCTCTTAGCTGACTTTTAGCCGTAGGATAATTAGTAATGATTACAGCCTTTCCTAGTATTTGAGCCTCAGTAACAGTTACAGCTCGTCCTTCATACCTTGATGGCTGTACATATAAATCACAACCTTTCATATAGGGATAGGGATTGATTTTTTTTCCTAGTATTATAAAATCTTTCTCAAGATGATTCTCTTTTATTAACTTTCTTATCATCCCCTCATCTCCCCCATACCCAACTACATACCACTTTATATCTGTAAAACCTTTATCATGCAATATTCTTAAAGCTCTAACTCCATTATCTATTCCCTTTGCCATTGACAATCTAGCTACTGATAAAAGCTTAAAACCTTTTTCTTTACTTATATCATCTTCCACTTCTTCTACAGCCATGGCTCTTATAAACTCTGAAGATACTATATTCTCCATTACCACCACCTTATTATTTAGTTTGTTATATTTCTTTAAAAAGGAATTTTTACATTCTTCCGATACAGCTACTATAGAATCAAATTTATTCCAATGCTCTATATCCTCTATAACATCAGTATCAATACAGGAATAATCCGTATGAATCCAGGCTATCTTTTTTTTAGCCTTTACATTGTTAGCTACAAAATAATGCGGCCATAAGTAGCTTATAGCCACATCATACTGTTTATTTAAACAAGGTAGATATTTCAATGAATACTGCCACATCCTCTGCATCTGTATATGTCCAGATTCTTCTAAAGCATTTTTTTTAGCATATTTAGCAGCATCCATTCTAGCTTTAATACGTGCTAATCCTAAACTAATTTTTTTATCCTTAAATATCTCTAATATGGATTTTCGAAAGGTTGTATATTCTTCTATCTCATCTAGAATGTTAAATTTGCCTCTTAATAACTTCATAAAATCTCCTTTATGTCTATATAACATCAAATCTACATTATAATTGTTATAATCAAAGCTTTCTAGCATATTTATAAGACTTCTCTCTACTCCCCCAACTTCCATATCAAAGGATGCTATTAGCACATTCTTCATATTTATCCCCTTCTAATTCTATTCCATATACTTTATATAGTTTACCTTTAATATCCTGAATTTTATATCCTTGAAACTCAAATGTTCTTTTTATTAACAGCTTATCAACCTTAGATTGTTCTAACATTTTAATTACTGTATTACTCCAGATTTCTATACTTGCTTCAAGATTCAATCTCTTAAGTAGACCTAGCTGTAAATCTGCTTCTGGCTGAATAGCCGTAGATGTTAAACATGGTACTCCTGAAGCTTGTGCTTCTAAAAGTACAAGTCCTAATCCCTCATAGGTTGATGGTAATATAAATAAATCTATTTCCTTAAGTATATTATTCACATCATCTCTAATACCTAACAGATGTATGTTGTTGCCTAAGTTTAATTTTTTAATCTTTTCTTCTATAATACCCCTTAAATCTCCGTCACCAATTAAAATACATTTAAATTTAGGATTTATTCTCACTAAGTTTGACATTAAATCAATTAAAAAATTATGATTTTTTGCATGAATAAATCTTCCTACATTACCAATTAAAATATCATCATTATTTATTTCTAATTTTTTTCTTATATAACTACTACCTTCATTATTAATAAATCTTTCATAATCAATATAATTAGGTAATTTACAGTATCTATCATATTTAAGTGTACTGTATCCAAATAAGTACTCACCAGCTGCATCGCTACATGACAAAAAGTTTGTGGAAAACCCCTTTATTAACCCCTTCATTATGGATATGTATAATCTTTTTATTAGACTTTTACTATAATCCTTAGTAGTATGGGCATGAGATATTCTTATCTTTACTCCAGCTAGTTTTGCAGCCAATACTCCCACTCCACAATTAAATAAAGTATGAGCATGAACAGCACTATACTCATCTTCATTCTTTATAATCTTCATTAAATTTATTACTGATTTTATAACACCTACTTCGCTTGGAGGATCTAACTTTATTATTCTTCCACCTAATTTTCTAATTTCTTCGTCATAATAGCCTTCCTTATGGTAATAAGAAACAAAGTCAAATTGAATTTCCTTATAAACCTTTCTATATAAATTCATAAGCATAGTTTCGGTACCACCCACGTCCATTCCACCTACAATGTGAAGCACCTTATTTCTTTCCATTTCTCATCTCTCCTTACTTTTCATCTATGATTGGGAGCGTAATAGAAAATAGATTTTATATCTAAAACACTCTTATATTGCATATTAAGTCCTATTACTTGCTCTCTATAAAAGAAGATTAGATAACACACTATGAATGCTAAATATATTGTTCGTCTTTGCTTACCCTCTAGACAATTACGTATTATATATGGTAATAGTATAAAATTATAAAATTGTAAATATAATGAAAATCTATTAAATATCCAATTTGACATACCAAAGGCTACAAATATGCAATTTAAAAGAGCCATATTAACAAATACATTGCTCTGTGGCCACTTTTCTTTTAGTTCATTTCTTTTTAAATATGCAAATATAATTGGAACCATGTTTACAAGGGTTCTCATTATACTCGATCCTCCTTCGTCAAAATCAGAATAATATCCATAATTAGTATTTTCTATAATCTTAAACAAGTAACTGCTTAGCACCTCATAAAAAAGAATTCCTAATACAGCAATTCCAATTATCATGTATATCTTCTTTGACCAAGGTTTTAATCTTGCTATAAAATATATTGGAATCATAAATAGAACTGATTGATGAATAGTTGAAATTATAAGTACACTAAATAAGTATTTTTTAAAGCTACCATCTATGATAAACTTTACACATAGAAATAAAAGAGCTGCTGCCAAACATTGTCTCATTCCATTCATGGTAACGGTAAAATAACCTGCTGCTATATACATAAATATTTCTAATTCTATGTAACTCCTATACTTGTTTAATGTATAGACATTACATAGTTGAGTCATTAAAGCTACTACAAATACAATAGTTTGTGGATTATTAGAAAATTGAATTAAAATTAAATTTAATAGGACAAACCCATAGTCGCCATTAGCTTTAGAAAAATTAGGATTTTCTACTAAAAGATCATATGTGTGCTTATACATACCTGTATCTCCAATACCAGATCTTAGCCCTGAAAATAATACTAAAACCGAAACTACAAGAGAAATCCAAAAGATAGCTATAAGCTTGTACTTTTTATCATTAGCCATTCTAGCGAGTAAGGATAATATAAAAGTTGAAGCTAATGTAGCATAATATATTCCCATTTTCTTCTCCTTTCTATAAGTTTCTTATATCTCTAGTTCTAAAGATTATATAACTATATAAAATATATCCCAATGGAATGGCTGCTAACATAATCCCTTTGTATGGAACCTTACTTAAAAAATTCTTATCCTTTACAATTAAACTACTAGATACATAATGAACACATTCTTTAAATCTGTATAACAAAGATGTATTAGGTATCTTTAAGTTTTCTATCCTATAGAAGCACCATCCTTTAGGATTATTTCTGTATTGTCTAAGCATATTCTTCGTAGACCCATCTTCCATGTATTCTACAATACAAACAGGTTCATTAACCAAAGCTAGTTTGTACTTTTCATCTAGTTTATGACACTTATAAGCTAGTCCTACATATTTCTCATCTTCAAATTCAGGATATGGATATTTTTTTGTAAGCTCAGTCCTATATATAAGTTTTTTATCTCCTTTAATACCATATTTATGATATATATCAAATAAAGTAGCTTCCCTTAATCCTTCTGGAAACTTCGTTCCTATTATCTCACCAGTTTCATATAAATCAAGAGCTGCAATTCCTGCTATATTTTCTGCCTTTCTTTCATTCCAAGCCTTTATAATTTTTTCTACTCCATCCTCTGTCATATAATCATCTGAATCTATACATATATTTAACTCTGTATCAATATTTTCATAGGCAGTATTATGAGCACTATGCATACCTCCATTTTTTTTATATATATAATCTATTTGAAAGTCTGTTTCCTCTTTCCAATTTATAATCAGCTCTTTAGTATCATCTGTTGATCCATCATCTACTACCAACCATTTAAAATTTTTATTTGTCTGTCTTCTCAAACTTTCATAACACTTATATATGAGTTCTTTTCTATTATAAGTTGGAGTAAAAACTGTTAAAATTGGTTTCATTAATATCCTCCGTCCTAAATTATACTTTTTCTATATCTACTTTTATTTTCAAATAAATCACTTACTAATACTATCATAGACTTTCTCAATTTTTTTACAGTAATTTTTTATATTATAGTTTCCTTTTATAAATTCACGTCCATTATTTCCAAGATTAATTCTTAATTGATTATCCTCTTTCAAATTTATTAGTTCATCCATAAAGCTTCTATAATCTCCTGGCTTTATGAGTCTTCCTCTATGAGAGTTTATAACTTCACTTATACTTCCTACATTCATAGCTACAACAGGTATTCCAAATGCCATAGCTTCCAGTATTACCATTGGAAGACCTTCGTATAGTGAAGGTAGAAAAAACACATCTATGATAGGGAAAAAATCATATATATTTTCTTGGAATCCTGTAAATATAAAAAACTCTTCCAATTCTAATTCCTTTACCATAAACTTAATTTCCTCTTGTTGCGATCCGCTTCCAATTATGAAAATTTTTGTATCTATAAATTTTTTCTTATATTTATCAAATTCTTTTACAAAAGGAATAAGTCCCTTCTCTTCATCTAATCTACCTACAAATCCTATTACTTTTCTATTCTGTGGAATATTATATTTTGTAGCTATCCACTCACTTTTATTACTTCTAAAATCTATTATTTCTTCCACATCCATAGCATTAGATAATATTGATATTTTAGCCATTTTAAGATAGTTTGTATTTTCTTTATAAAAATCATATACAACCTTACCACAAGTGATATTGTAATCATATTTTGGTCTTAATACCTTATCAATACTTCTATTTAATCCATTACTATTTATCCATGGATAACAACTATGAATATGAGATATTACCCTTATATCGACCCTATATATACTCTTTACTAAGTAAGCATGTATTGAAGCATTATTATCATGGGCATGAACTATTTTTATATTATTACCCCTTATAATATTTTTAAGATACTTTATATTTTTTAAAATATCTTTCTTAGAAAAATTTAAGGAATAACTGTTTATGTTATTATCCTCAAAAATTTTTTTTAGCTTGTCACCACCACATACGACTATGGACTCATAATTAGTTAAGTTTTTACAAATTAGTAGTACCATTTTTTCAGCTCCACTTAGCTTATTCATTGGTAATATATGGAGACACCTTTTCATATTCTTACATCCCTTCGATAACATGTCTTTCTATTGCTACTTGTTAAAGTCTAGTAGTATCTAATTATTTATATATTTATATATTTATGTTTTTTTCAGGTAAATAATACTCTTGTAAATCCAAAGCATCATATATATATTCCAGCTCACTTATTACATTATTCACATCATATTTTTCTATTTCCTTAGGCGTATTAAAGCTTCTATCTCCTTCTAGATAATATTCCTCTATAGCCCTTGCAGTATCTTCATAATCTCCCACTTCTACTAACTTACCTATATTTTTATTTTCTATAATATCTCTTATTCCTCTTATATTAGTACCTATAACTTTTTTCCCATGCGCCATAAACTCCATTATACTTTTAGGCAATCCTTCTCTATAGGACAGTAATATCCCTATATCTGAAATTTTTATAAGCTCATTTATGTTTTCTCTATATCCTAAAAAACTTATATTTTTTTCTATCCCCCTTTTTATTAACTCCTCTTTTAATTCTTTCAACTTATATCCTTCTCCTACACTAATTGCCTTAATCTTTGGATACTTATCTTTTATAAGTTCCAATGCCTTTATAAGCTGAAGTTGGTTTTTATTATGATTTAATTCTGCTATCATAAGTATTATAAAATCATCTTTATCAAAACTGAGTTCCCGTACATTTAAATCTTCTCCTTTTAGCTTGGTATCTATAATATCCTCTAAATCAATACCCACTCCATTAATTAAGTAACACATTTTAGGCTTTAATTTATTTTTAGTTATTTCATAGTCTTCATTATTAATATTTATTATTACATCTGTAAATCTAGCCATAAGCTTTTCCATAGGATAAAACATACACCATGCTATCTTAGGTGCACCTTTATAAAAGTGATAGCCGTGAGCTGTATATATAATTTTTATTTTAGGAAACCAAACTTTTAATATTCTCCCATATAATGCTGCTATAGGCGTATGAACATGGACAACATCATATTCATTTTTCTTTTGTATGAATTTTAATCTCCAAAAAGCTTTTAGATTTCTTAAACCTAAAGGCTTTCTACAAAAGGGTATATTATATACTTTAACTCCTTTAGATACTAATCTCTTGTCTATAGGCTTATCTATAAAGCATGCGCAATCAACAACATGTCCTTTATCTATTAACATTTCTATATGTGGAATTAAAAATGCATTAATTGTTCTACTTACTGTTGTTATATATAATATCTTTTTCATAAACCTCCTCTTCCCTTATGACCCTTGCAGGAACTCCTACAGCAGTACTATAAGCTGGAATATCCTTTACTACTACAGAACCAGCTCCTATTATTGATCCCTTTCCTACTTTTAAATTTTGAATTACCGTAGAGCAAGATCCCATAAGTACTCCTTCTTCAATAATATCTCCTCCTGAAACATTTACGTTCCATAACAAAGACACATAATCTTTTATAATAGAATCATGACCAATACCACATTTAGGACTTATTATTACATGTTCTCCAATTTTAATATCTGTTGTTAGAATAGTTCCTTCATATATTATTGTTCCATCTCCTACAGTCATAAAATCATGTATGGATACTCTTGGATGAATTAAAGTTGCAAATTTGAATTTCCCCCCTAATTTTGAAACTATTTCTTTCTTTACTCTATAGCTTGAAATAGCTATAACAACATATATATCTTTACTAATATAATTTAATAACTCAATATTTCCTATAATTCTATATCCGTTTAAAGTTTTCCCTAAATTTCTTGGATTATCATCCAGGAATCCAATTATATTCCAAGTTGGTTTAAAACTATTGATTTGATTTATTATTAATGCAACTTCTCTTCCAACTCCTCCTGCTCCTATAATGATAACTTTTTTCATAGTAATTTCCTCTTTTTCCCACTTAATAAAACAAATTTATGATAATTGATTCTTAAAGTCAAAGATTAATATGTGTAATTTGACATTTTAAGCATTAACTTTTTTAGTTTTATATTTTTTATAATTTCTTTTTCTTGATTTTTTACTAAAAAAACTCTTTTTTTCTTTAGGATAATATTTATAATAAGAATCTGTTCTCTTCATGTCGCAACTATTCAGTATACTTCCAACTACATTTGCATTTACCTTTTTTAACTCTTTATATGCTAAGTTAATATCTTTTTCTCTAGTTTTACCATACTTCACTACTATAATTGTTGCATCTGCTTTACCTGCAAGAATGCTAGCATCAGTAACAGCTAGTAACGGTGGAGTATCTAATATTATATAGTCATAGATACTTCCTATATTTTTTAAAAATCTTTCAAAAGTTTTGGAACCTAAAATTTCTGCAGGATTAGGAGGAATAGTACCTGATAATATTACTGATAGCTCTGAAGTAAATTCTTGTATAGACTCTTTTAAATTATCTTTGTCAATTAAACAATCTGTAATTCCCTTTGAATTAGAAAGTCTAAATTTTTTATGTAAAGATGGTTTTCTAAGATCACAATCTATAATTAAAACTTTATTTCCACTTTCACTTAAACAAAGTGCTAAATTACCAGCAATTGTTGATTTTCCCTCTCCTGGTACAGAACTAGTTATTACAATGGTCTTTATTGTGTTGTCAACAGATGAATATTTTAAACTTGTGCGTATGGATTTATAGGATTCAGCAGATATAGAATGTGGCATTTTATTGTATATAAACATTATTCTCTTCCTCCCTTAAATCCTTTTTCGTGCTTAGGTATATTCCCTAATACTGGTACTGGTAAAACTTTTTCTAATCTAGAATTGCTCTTAATAGTGTCATCAAGATAATCTATAAAAAATATTAATCCCAAGGAAAATATTACACCCACTCCAAAGTACATAAGCATTAGCTTCTTTTTATTAGGCACTATTGGATACACTTTAGTACTATCTATAATTCTCGGCTTAGCATCTGGAATTATAGTTTTTGCTTGCTCATTAAACTCTTCACATATAGCTGTTAGTACCTGTTCTGCTCCATTCATATCACTAGTATTATATGTTACTGTAAATATAGGTGTATTCTCTGATGCAGAAAACCCTAATGAATTTTTAACTTCCCAAGACGTCTTGTTAATTTTATATTTTTTCAATGTCTCATTTAAAAAATCATCTACCCTAATTATTTCATTAAAGGTATTCATAAATTCATTGTAATATTGAATTTCATTTTGAGAATAATAGTCCATTAGATTATTTCCTCTACCAACATAAATTTTCGCTGTAGCTTGATAACTTGTAGTCATTAACGAAGCTTTATAGCCGCCTACACATGATATAACTCCAGTCATTAATACTAAAATCCAAATTTTTTTCTTTAGTAAATATATTATTTCATCAAAATTTATCAATTTTTCATCCACAAATTTCATCCTCCTTTAATTACTTCCATTAAAGTATTCCATGGTAATATTATCATCTTGGTTTATTCCATCTTTTTTAATAACTTTATATATGGTTAAAAATAAAATTTTCAAATCTAAACGTAAGGACCAGTTATACACGTACCATATATCTAATTTGAATTTTTCTGTCCATGATATAGCATTTCTACCATTAATTTGTGCCCACCCCGTAATTCCTGGTAGAACCTGATGCCTTTTTAACTGATCTTGTGAGTATAAACTTAAATACTCTTTTAAAAGAGGTCTCGGTCCCACTAAACTCATATCTCCTTTTATAACATTTATAAGCTCTGGTATTTCATCAAGGCTTAATGCTCTCAATATTTTTCCTATTGTTGTATGCCTCTTTTCATCTGGTAATACCTTCCCATTTTCATCCCTTATATCTTTCATTGTTCTAAACTTAATCATTTTAAAAATCTTATTCCTCTTTCCTACCCTCTCTTGTATAAAAAAAATTGGTTTTCCTAATTTAATCTTTATTATCAGTGCTATAATAATTAATATAGGTAATAAAATAATAAGTCCTAATATTGAAATAACAACATCAAATATTCTTTTTATAAACATATTCTCCTCTAACTTTCTTAAATTTTATCTCTGTATTTTTAAATATAAATTACCTATAATTCCAATTTTATTTGAATAATCCTTTTATAACATCTATTACTCTCTGTTGATCTTCAATTGTCATTTTTGTATCTGATGGAAGACAAATTCCCCTTTCAAATATATCTTCGCATACACTTATACCTACATCATTATGACTAAAAAAGTTAAATTCTTTATAATAAGGTTGAAGATGTATAGGCTTCCAAATATATCTAGATTCTATATTCTCTTTTTCTAATGCTTTTATTATATCTATGGGTTTAATTTTGCATCCTTTAGATAAAGTCATCACACTAAGCCAATAATTTGATGTTCCATAGTCACAAATTTCTTCCATATCAATCCATGGAATACTCCTAAAATTTCTATCATAAAATTCAAAAATACTTTTTTTCTTAGATATTCGTTTATTCAACATTTTAAGTTGACCTCTACCAATTCCTGCTAAAATATTACTCATTCTATAGTTATATCCAAGCTCTGAATGTTGATAATATCTAGCTTTGTCTCTAGCTTGAGTTGCCCAAAATCTTGCTTTCTCTATGGAATTCATATCATTTGATACAAGCATCCCACCCGCAGAAGTAGTTATTATCTTATTTCCATTAAAAGAGAATACTCCAAATTCACCCATGGTTCCAGTTTGCTTACCCTTATAAGTCGCACCTAATGATTCTGCAGCATCTTCTACAATAGGTACATTATAAAAGTTGCAAATTTTTATTATTTGGTCCATATCTGCACTTTGACCATATAAATGAACTACAATTACCACTTTAGGCTTCATATTTTTTTCTTCATAATATTCAAAAGCTTTTTTTAATGCTTTGGGAGACATATTAAAACTTTCAGGTTCTGAATCAATAAATACTGGAACAGCTCTTTCATATATTATTGGGTTACAACTTGCTACAAAAGTTAATGATGAACAAAAAACTAAATCATTATTTTTTACATCTAATAGCTTCAATGCCATATGAATTGCTGAAGTTCCAGAACTTAGTGCCAAGCCTTTTTTTACTTTTACAAAGTTTGCTATCTCATTCTCAAAATTCTCTACATTAGGGCCCATTGGTGCTATCCAATTAGTATCAAAAGCCTCAAGTACGTACTTAATCTCTTCTTCACCCATATGTGGCGATGAAAGGTATATTTTCCTTCTGCTATCTTCATTAATTATTTCACTAAACCTATTTTGCTCTGCTAATTCTAAAATTTCTTTACTTTCATCTATTTTGTTGAACTTTATTGATTGAATAATATCCTTGTTACTTTTCATATTTTCCACTATATACTTCGCCTCCTTTCATAGGATAATATGTAAAAAATTTCTTAAATTATCCTTAAAATTTATATATTAAAATTCCTTACCACGAATCAATATTAAATTTTATTACCATAAAATCTGATTAAAATTTTTGTTTGCGTATTAAATTCATCGTTTTTGTATAAATAGTAAACATATAGTTCTACATTACAATATTACCACTTTTTTACATTTGTTTCATTTAGTTTTCTTCGTCTTTTTATCCTAGGAAATAACAATGCCCTTTTGCATGATACTTTATTTGTATGTATATGCACTTATTTATACATACTTCTACTTTATATAACTAATTATTTTAATAATAAAATTCTTCTTTCACCCTAAAGTTACAATAAAACTTTTATAATATTGAATAAAAGTTTTAGTATATAGTAAAAGAGTGTGCCTAGCATTGCTATGACACACTCTAATAAAATTTATTTGTTGCACTATTCTCTACTTTAGTTTTAGGCTCTATGTTTAATGAAAGTGATAGAATTTGGAGAGAATTTATATTTTCATATAACAAATAGATATATATTAAACTATTTATATATGTTAATAGGAAACTATATAAATAGTTAACTATTTGTTGTGGCCTCAAGGGTTTTAGAGATTTTCTTATTTTGAAAAAAGTAAAATTAACCAATGATATTCTATCACTCTGGAACTAATTCTAATCTTTTATCCAATTTATCAACTAGTATAATATTAGTAACCTCTACATTTCCTCTATTAATAACTTATAATTTTATTAAGATATACATATAGATTCTCTGTATAGTATGAGATTTTCATTAGAATTGTACCATTTAACTATTGTTAAAATTCATATATAATTTCATAATGATAATATATAAGTGTAAATATTACGGAAATTATAAATAAATGTTAATATTTATTTATAATTATTTACATTCCATTTTTTATATGGTACACTATATTCAAATTGTTAGATAATAATAATTATTAAATAATAACTTACTTTTAATGGTAATGTTATAAAAAAGAAAGTGGGGAATAAAGATGGGAAATCTAAAAGGAACTAAAACAGAAGTTAATTTAGCAACGGCATTCGCAGGAGAATCTCAAGCTAGAAATAAATATACTTTTTATGCTTCAAAAGCTAAAAAAGAAGGATATGAACAAATTGCCGCTCTTTTCACTGAAACTGCAAATAATGAAAAAGAACATGCTAAAATATGGTTCAAGCTTCTTCATGATGGCATAGGTGATACTATGGAAAACCTTAAAGATGCAGCTGCTGGTGAAAACTATGAGTGGACTGATATGTATGCTACTTTTGCAAAAGAAGCTAGAGAAGAAGGCTTTGATAAAATTGCAAACTTATTTGAAGGTGTAGCTAAAATTGAAAAAGAACATGAAGAAAGATATTTAGCTTTATTAAAAAACATTGAAGATGGAAAAGTATTTGAAAAAGAAGAAAAAGTGGTATGGCAGTGTGCTAACTGCGGATTCATCTATGAAGGAGAAAAAGCACCTAAGGCATGTCCTGTATGTTCACATCCTCAAAGCTACTTCCAATTATTAGCTAAAAACTATTAATATTAAAATAACAAGGGTATTGAATCTAGAGTTAATTCTGGATTTAATACCCTTATTTAATATGTTTTAATATATATTAAAGTCTTATTTTATAGGCATTAACTTTTGATATATTTCACTTCTATACCTCTTATCTAAAAGCATTATGGTACCTTTATCTTCTTCAGTTCTAATAACTCTTCCCATAGCCTGTATAACTTTATTCATCCCTGGAAATGTATACGCATAGTGAAATCCTGGTTGCCCTATTTCGTTAAAATATTCTTCTATTAATTTTCTTTCAAAGGATATTTTAGGCAATCCAACTCCCACTATAATTGCTCCCTTAAGTCTATCCCCAATTAAATCTATTCCTTCTGAAAATACCCCTCCTAGAACTACAAAACCAATAGTTCTCTCCTTGCTATTTTTATCTACATCCATCAAAGAAAATCTTTCTAAAAATTCTCCTCTTTCTTCCTCTGTCATAACACTTTCTTGTAAGTATATATTATGTCCACTAAAATTCTTACAGTAAACTTCATATACTTTTGTCATATATTCATAGGAAGGAAAAAATACTAAAAAGTTTCCTTCATGATTATTTAGAGTTTCATTGATATATTTACAGATTGGGTAATAACTTTTATCCCTGTACTTGTATCTAGTATCAATGTCATATTTTAGAATCAAATTTCTATTTTCTCGGGGAAAGGGCGACTGAAGTTTTATGCTGTAACTTTTATCATCTCCACCTAGTAGATTTTTAAAATAATTCATTGGAGACAAAGTGGCTGAAAAAAATATATTACTTATATTACCTTTTATACACTGTTTTATTACATTGCTTGGGTTTAAACAGAATATTTTTATCCAGATATCTATATCTTCATTATTACAGTATAGTACAAAATCCTCTGAAAATAACTCTCCAATTCTAATAAAATCTAAGAAGGAAAAATATACATTTAAAAATATATCATCTATAGTTTCACCATTGTGTTCTTTCAAGTAATTTTCACCTTCTGTTGCAAAAAGCCTGAAAAGAACTAGCATTTCTCCAGGTCCTTCACCTATTATTATATTGCCCTTTTCACCTATTGTATATTCCTTTAGCAGCTTAATTATTTTATTTATTATACCTATTAGTTTTTTATTTTTATATTTAAATTCTTTTTTTAATTCTTTCAAATCACTTTCTTTTATCTCAGCAGAATACATTTCCCTTCCACGGTCTACTAAATTATGTGCCTCATCAATAAGAAACATATATGGTGTATCATCAAAGGCCATTCTCTTTATCATAGCTTTAGGATCAAAGAAATAGTTATAATCACCTATTATAAAATCACACCAAGCAATTAAATCTAAGGAAAGTTCAAAAGGACATACCTTAAATTGCCTACTATACTCCTCAATAATCTGTTGATTAAAAACTTCATTGTTTTCTATCATAGCTAATATGGCGTCATTAACTCGATCAAAATGTCCCTTTGCATATTCACATGCATCGCCATTACATATTCTTTCCTCAAGAAAACAAATCTTATCTTTTGCAGTAATGGTTAAAGTTCTAAGCCTCATACCAGAGTCTCTTAATATGTCTAAGGTATTTTCAGCCACTCCCTTAGTAATATTCTTCGCTGTAAGATATATAAGCTTAGCTGAATTATTTATAGTGAAAGACTTTATTGCAGGAAAAATTGTTGAAATAGTCTTTCCTGTCCCTGTAGGCGCTTCTATATAAATATCTTTTTTCTCCTTAATAGTTCTATATATATTTACAGCTAGTTCCCTTTGACCCTTCCTATAATTTTTAAAAGGAAAATCTAACTTCTCAATAGAGTTGTTTCTTATTTCTATCCAACTACTTTGAAGATGAATCCACCTTGTATATCTGCCCATCACTTCATTGAAAAATCCCTTTAGTTCTTCCCTTAAAAAAGTTTTTGAAAAAGTCTTTGTATGCAAACTTTCTCTGTGACAATATATAAGATCTATATCTATTTCACTTAGGTTTTCTTCTTCACAATATATATGCCCATATAGTTTTCCTTGGGCCCAGTGAAGAAAGTTCTCATTTTCTTCAAGGGTAAGTAAATCCTTCATAGTAGTCTTTATCTCTATTATTTTAACTCTAGTGTTACTACCTTCCTGTGAACTAATAATAACACCGTCGGCTCTCCCTTCTAAAATAATATTTATTTCCTTATAGCATAACTCTTTTGATAAATACATCTCATTAATATAAGTCTTCTCTTCAGATTCATCACATTGCTCTTTAAGTTCCTTTTGTATGACTTTATGAAGCCTAGTACCCTCTTGAGCTGATGCAATACCCCCTATTCTATCATCAATATCCCCTTGTCTATAAATAAATTCTATTAAATTTCTAACAGATACTCTCATATTATTTTCTATCATATTCTTCTCCTAAAAGTTATATCCATGATTAAACCTAGGACTTACTTATTTTGTTTCTGGGTTTCCATCTCTTCAAAAATTTCATTTAGATATTCCCATCTTTCTAATAAAAAATTCAATTCATCTTTTAATCTATTTTGATCTTCCAATAACTGTTGTAGCTTTACAAAATCACTTCCACATTGGTTTATCTCTGTCTCTACTGAGGCAATAGCTTCCTCTTTTTTTTCAATTTCATCATCTATGGTATCAAATTCTTTCTGCTCTTTAAATGTAAATTTTAATTTAGTTGACTTTTCTTTACGATTTTTATTTTCACCATACTTCTTTTCTTTGTTAGTACTTGATGTAGCAACTTCTTCTTCAGCCTTTATATCCCTATACTCTTTATAATCACTATAATTTCCTACAAGCTCTAAAATCTTTCCTTGTCCTTCAAAGCTAAAAATTCTATTGGCAATTCTATCTAGGAAGTATCTATCGTGGGATATGGCTATTACCGTACCATTAAATCTATCCAAATAGTCTTCTAGAATTGTTAAAGTCTGAATATCTAAGTCATTGGTTGGCTCATCTAAAAATAATACATTAGGTGCTTCCATTAGTATTCTTAGAAGATATAATCTTCTCTTCTCTCCACCAGACAATTTAGATATAAAGCTATGCTGCATGGTTCCATCAAATAAAAAGTTCTCTAACATTTGGGATGCAGTAATTTTATTTCCATCATTTGTAGTTATATACTCAGCTATTTCTTTAATATACTCGATAACTCTCATAGTTCCATCTAATTCTATATTTTCTTGAGTAAAATATCCTATCTTAACAGTTTCACCCTGTATGACTTGCCCTTTATCTGGGTTTAATTTTCCACTTATAATATTTAATAAAGTAGTTTTTCCCATACCATTGTTTCCAATAACTCCTATCCGTTCTTCCTTTGTAAAGATATGACTAAAATCCTTTATAATTACTTTGTCTCCAAAGTCCTTGCTTATATTATAAAGCTCTAATATCTTCTTTCCTAACCTTGAACCAGCTGTATTTAAATCCATTCTATCTTCATCTATCTTGTAGGATGTTTCTTTTAACTCTTCAAACCTATCAATTCTTGCCTTTTGCTTAGTAGATCTAGCTTTAGCTCCTCTTTTTATCCAAGCTAACTCTTTTCTGTAAAGATTCTGTCTTTTACTTTCAAGAGCCTCCATAAGCTGCATTCTCTCTGCTTTTTTCTCTAAAAATACAGAATAATTTCCTTGATAAGAATAAAGCTCTCCCCTATCTAGTTCAAAAATCCTATTAGTAATTCTATCTAAGAAGTATCTGTCGTGGGTTATCATTATAACCCCACCTTTTCTTTTCTGTAATAGCTCCTCCATATAATCAATTATTTCATTATCCATGTGGTTAGTAGGTTCATCCAATATTAAAAGATCACAAGGAGTTATTAGAACATTACAAAGCCCTACTCTCTTTCTTTGCCCTCCAGAAAGCTTTCCCATTTTAGCATCAAAATCCGTTATACCTAACTTTGTTAGTAATGCTTTTGCCTCACTTTCTATTTGCCAACCTCCTAATGCGTCAATTTTACTAGTAAGCTTAAATAACTGTTGTTGCAGCTTTGAGTTATCACTATTGATTTTTAGTTCTTCTAATACATGTTCATACTCTCTTAGTACTTCCATTATTTCCCCAGCACCATTAAAAACATGATCAATAATCCTATCCTCTGGATTAAACTCAATATGTTGAGGTAAATAAGATATATTCAGTCCATTCATCTTTGTAATTACGCCAGAATCCTCTTGTTCTATTCCTGCAATTATTTTTAATAATGTAGACTTTCCAGCTCCATTTACACCAATTATTCCAACTTTATCTTCTGATGTTATGGTTAGTTTCACATCTGTTAATAATGGTTTTTCACTATAACTCTTATATATATTTTCAAGTGTTATTAAATTCATATGTATCATCCTCTATTCTTAACTATGTTTAATTATTTAATTTCTTTTTATAATATCTTCTATTTATAAAATCTTTCCTATGGACATTATACCTAATCGACAAAGAAATAAAAACCTCTAGATACTATTATCTAAAGGTTTTTATTTAATATTTAATATTTAATATTTATAGGGACTTTATACTATATCGCTAATCAAATTTATTCTAAAGAATATAACTTTCATAAAAAAACTATAAGAAATGTGTTATACCGCTACATCTTCAGGCTCTTCTTTCTTTTTTTCACCTATAGTAGATAAATTAATTCCTAATCCTTTTTGTATTATTCTAATAATTGGAAGAGAAATTAAACCATCTACAACGTGATGAATTATAGTTCCTATTCCTGTTACAACAATTGATAATACTATATTACCTGTAAATATAAGTACTACTAATCCTTCAAAAATTCCATGTATTGGTGCTGTAAAAGCTACAACTTTACCATAAGACATTTTTTTCATAATCATTTTAGCTCCAATATAACCTACCACTATATGAGATGATGCTCTCATTGCCACAATTGGATCTGGTATAGCAAACAAAAAACCTATCACTGAACCAATTCCAACTACTGCAGCCTCAAAAGGTCCTAAGAACATAGCAATAAACATAGGTACATGTGATGCCAAAGTTGCAGAGAATGGTGGTATATATACCTTAAGAAAAGGCCCAAATATTACTGGTATTATAATAGACATAGCTATTAATAATGAACTAATTACCATTTTTTTTAGATTTGTTTTCATTTTTATCCTCCTACTTATGCTGTATATACATTAGTATATATCATAAGGCTACAGTTGTAAATAGAAAGTATCCATTATAAAAAATAATGGATACTTTCTATTTAAATCAGTTATAAATTTAACCTTTTTTTTCTTTTAACGCTAATAATAACTTATCACATGTTACAGGTATGCTATACATTCTAACTCCTACTGCATCATATATTGCATTTAATATAGCAGGAGCAGTAGGTATCATTACAGGCTCTCCTATTCCTTTAGCTCCATAAGGACCTGATTCCTCAAATTCCTCCACAAAATAAGTATCTATATGTGGTACATCTTTACTGGTTGGTATTATATAATTTGAAAAATTTCTATTTTTTATAGAACCTTTTTCTATTTCTATTTCTTCCATAAGTGCATAACCTATTCCCATAGCAACTCCACCTTGTGCCTGACCCTCTGCCGAAGTTGGATTTATTATTTTTCCTGCATCATTTACAACTATAACTTCAATTATGTCAACCTTACCAGTTTCATCATCTACTTCAATAGTAACTTTCTGTGCTCCAAAGGTATAAGGCCAATAAGGATTACCTTCACCAGTTTCCATATCAATTTTTGAAGTTTCTGCTTTAAAATAACCTTCTGTCTTTATTGGAATTCCCTTTTCTTTCATCTGCTTATAAAGGAACTTTATTTCTTCTTTATTAATATAGTTATCATTTAATCTACTTAAACCTTTATTTAAATTACTTCTAAGTTTTTTACAAGCATCATATACAGCATTTCCTGTATTGTAAGTTTGTCTACTTGCTGCTGCAGTACCACTATCTTTTACAAAACTAGTGTTATCATACATTACTTTAATTAGATTTTTATCTATTTTTAATGTTTCTGTAGCAATTTGCCACATCACACTTATACCACCAGAACCTACATCTGAAACTTCCACATATACTACAATTTCGCCATCTTCCCTAAGTTCTGCCGTTGCTCTTGATTCATCAGGAAACCCATTCCCATATCCAGTACCATAAAATATAGTAGCATACCCTACACCACGGCTCTTCATATTAATTTCACACCTTCTTTTAAATTTCTACTCCATCAAGGTCTGCAATCTTTTCTATACATTTTTTAAGACCTACACTTGATTTTAACACTTGACCTGTAGCAGTTTTATCTCCTACTTTTAAAGCATTTATATATCTAAATTTTAGTGGGTGAATCCCAATCTTTTCAGCTAACATATCCATCTGACTTTCTGTAGCAATAGGACACTGTGTTGCCCCAAATCCTCTCATTGCCCCACTATATGGATTATTGGTATATACAGCCATGGCTCTTATATCTACATTCTGTATATTATATGGACCGGTAGCATGTACTGCAGCCTTTCTTAATACATTCATACCCCATGAAGCATATGCACCAGTATCTCCATAGATTCTAGCTTTTAACCCACAAAGTTTACCATCTTCTCTAGCCCCTGTTTTCAAGAAAATTTTCATAGGGTGCCTTTTACTATGGGATATAGTAGATTCTTCTCTACCATAAACTACCTTAACTGGTTTTTGAGTCAAATAAGCTGCAATTGCCGCGTGACATTGTGGATTAATATCTTCTCTACCTCCAAAGGCTCCACCAATAGTCATATTTCTAATTCTAACCTTTTCTTCCTCAATATTTAAGCATCTAGCTACCTCTTCTCTATCATAATGTGGATATTGAGTTGCAACATATACTTCTACCACGCCCTCTTCATCAACTCTGCTTACAGATGCCTCAGGCTGTAGAAAAGCATGTTCTACCATAGGAGTATTATACCAGTTCTCTACTATATATTTAGCTTCCTCAAATCCATCATCAATATTCCCTTTTTTTATCTTTAAATCATAAAGCAAATTACTTCCTTCACCTAAAATTGGAGCATCTTCTTTTAAAGCATCCTCAATATTAAAAATGCCATTAAACTCTTCATACTCTATTTTCACATTATTTAAAGCGCCTTTTAAAGCTTCCTTATTTTTAGCAACTATTATAATTATGGGATCCCCTACTCTTTTAATTATATCTTTCACAAGAGTAGGAATATCCTTAAATACAACACCATGACTTATAGCTCCTGGTATCATAGTATAATCTATGACCATTTCCACATCTTCCATAGCTCTTATTTCTTCCATATTTATATATTTAACTTTTCCATAGGGGATTGTACTTCTTTTTACTCCAGCATATAACATACCTTCAAATTCTAAATCGTCAGGATAAATTGATTTACCTAGTACTTTATTGTATACATCTGGCCTTATAAGTCCTCTTCCAACAGACTCCATTGCAACCTCTCCTCTAATTATTTTTCAACTTCCTTTGAGCTAAAATTATACCTTGAACTATTTTGTCATAACCTGTACACCTGCAAAGATTCCCTGAAATACTTTCCCTTATTTCCTCTTCAGTTGCATCTATGTTTTTATCTAGTATAGCTTTAGCACTTAGTATCATTCCTGGAGTACAATATCCGCATTGAACTGCTCCTACCTCCATAAAAGCTTCTTGAATGGGATGTATTCCGTTATTACTAATACCTTCTATAGTAATTATTTCGCAACCATCTAAAGTTGCCACTAGTAAAAGGCAAGAATTCACAGTTTTACCATCTAGAATAACAGTGCAAGCACCACACTCTCCTTCTCCACACCCTTCCTTTGTTCCTTTTAGCCTAATTTCGTCCCTTATAAAATCTATTAGTCTCATCATACTATTTATATTTCTTTTATATTTAATTCCATTTATTTTTATATTTACTTCTACCACAACATACCTCTTTTCTATAATTTAAAATTATATCTACTTCTGTAAAGCGTTATCTAAGGCGCTTTTAAATACACCTTTAATTGCCTCCCTTTTAAAAGGCATAGTTTTCCTACCCTCAATGCTTTTCTCTACTATACATTCTAAATATTCTAAAGCTTCTTCAGAATATAGCCATTTAATATCTTTTCCCAAAGACCTTTCTTCTAACTCTTTAGCCCTAAAGGGATATCTTCCAACTGCTCCAAGACATATATTTATAGCACAAATCCTATCTTTTTTTATTTCTAAATTTACAGCAGCACTTACTCTTGAAATGGCTAAAGAATTTCTTTTACCTAACTTGTAATAGCCACTTATATTTTGTGTTTTAGGTATAATAATATAAGTTAATATTTCATTTTCTTTTAATCTCTCTTCTTTATGATTTTCAAAATATTCTTCGCAACTTACTCTTCTTAGTGCTTCTTCAGATTCTATAAGTAATATTCCTCCCAAACTAATTATACAAGGTATTATATCAGCTGCTGATCCTCCATTAGAAATGTTACCTCCAACAGTGGCTACATTTCTAATTTGTGGTGATCCCATAGACATACTACAATTTAAAAGTAAATTACAGTAATTATTTATAATATTATTTTCAATTAAATCACTAAAAGTCACCATAGCTCCAATATATATTTCATCCTCATCATCTACTATTCTTTTTAATTCTGAAATTTTTTCTAAAGAAACTATGGATTCGCACTTTACTTTATTTCTTTTAAAGTCTAGAACTAAGTCTGTTCCCCCAGCTAACAGTTTAAAATTAGAATGATCTTTCATATATTCTTTAACTTCTTCTATAGTTTTAGGACTGTAAATTTTCAACACTTTTACGCTATACCCCCATTCATATATATTTATTCAATTTATTCATTTTATTCAAATTTATTACATATATTTTTTAAAAAAATCTTCTATATTAAATATATAGAAGATTTATTTTACTGTAATGATCTTATTTTATTTTGTTTTGTTGCATGCCGTTAATATCATCTCCTCTGCAACTTGAAAATAATCATCTAAATCAAATTTCCCTTCGTCAATTAAGTACTGTAATGAAGCCCCTAGCATTAAGGATACCATTAGAAAAGGAATATTTCTCATAGTTTTATCATCAATTCCTTCTTGTTCTTCTTTAGAAAAAGTCTCTTCTATACTCTTTCTCCAGATATTAAAGGTATTTTGAAATATAGTCCTTATCTCTTCATTTACAGTTCCTTGAACCCAATAATCGATTTGGGCATATTCCATCTTTTTATTTATTAAAATATCATCTTTTTTCTGTTCAAAGAACCCTTGAATATTTTCGGTAACAGTTTTAGCTTCAGTATCTATATAGTTCTTGCGACCCTTAGAAAACTCCTCTTGTATGCTATTAAGTAATGCTACCATAATATCATTCTTAGTAGAGAAGTGATAGTGTAGGTTAGCTTGGCTCATATTCGCCTCCTTAGCAATTATATGCATACGAGTTCCACTAATTTTTTCCTTAGATACTACTTCAAGTGCCGCTTTAAGTATCCTCTTATCCACATCTTTTTCCATGATTAACCTTCTTTCTCACTTAACCCTAATTTCATCTAAAAGTATATAGTTTTTAATTTACATATATGGCTCATCTATAACTTTTCCAGCCACATACCTTTTAATGATATTTTTAGGATTTCCTGTGTAAATAAATTTTTGTAATCTTTCTTGTATTGATAGTTTTTTGAAACTTTTTAGTGAACTATCATCTATAATTAATGCATCAAATTCGTAATCTTTTTCAAAACTACCAACCTTCCCAAAGAAACTTCCACTTCCCTTAGTTGCTAAATAAAACAATTCAGCTGTATTTAGTGGTGTTTCTTTTTTACCACTTTCAAGCCATTTAATGTTTGATGCTTGCGCACTGTCTACCATTACGTTGCACATAGACAAGCTATGTCCTCCTGATATGTCAGAAGCAAGTCCAATTGGTATTCCTTCATTTATAAATTTTCTAATGGGAGCTATACCACTTGCTAAATTAGAGTTTGAATTTGGACTATGAGCTACAAACACTTTGTTTTGCTTAAGCATCTCTATTTCTTCATCTTCAAGCAATACGCAGTGAGCCATAATTGTTGGTTGATTACCAAGAAGCCCTGCATCTTTATAAATACTGGCATAATTTTCATACTCTGGATGCAAGGATTTTACAAATTCTATTTCAGCTTCATTTTCACTTAAGTGTGACTGTACTGGTATTTTATATTTTTCAGCTAAGTCACCTAATCCTCTTAATAATTTAGTCGTACAAGTAGGCACAAATCTAGGAGTTATAATTGGTTTTATACGTTCATACTTATCCCCATATTCATTTATAAAGTTTTCCGTATCTTCAATAGATTTTACTAAGTCTTCTCTTAAAAATTCTGGACAATTCCTATCCATATTTACCTTTCCTACATAAGCACCTAGTCCTGAATGGTTTAAGATATCCATTAAGAGCTTTGTTGAATCTAGATGTACTGTGGCAAAGATACAACTTCTAGTAGTTCCATTTTTCCAAAGTTCTCTTACTAAACTAGTGTATACATCTTTTGCATAGGTTGTATCCCAGTACTTTTCTTCCTCTGGAAAAGTATAGGTCTCTAACCATGGCATTAATTCCTTGTCTAATCCTAACCCTAAATTAGGAAATTGAGGTCCATGAAGGTGTAAATCAACAAAACCAGGAATAATTAATTTATCTCCATAATCTATTACTGATGTGTTTTTAAGTTCTTCTGGTAATACTTCATATACTCCCTTTATTACCTTATTCACTAGTACCACATACCCATTTTCTATTATTTCATATTCCCCAAAGTTTTTGGTAAAAATAATATTTCCTTTTATTGCTTTAATCTGACTCATCACATTCCTCCTTAATTAAATTATAATATTTAAACTATAATTTAATCTTTCTACCTAATGAACTCTTTTTCTTCTTATTTCTTATAAAATGTATCTTCTAGAGGCAAAGTAGTTCGGAATTTATGATCTAGCATATAGTAAGCTCCTTGAATTGCCGGCGCTGTTGGGATAGATGTTATTTCTCCTATCCCTTTTGCCCCATAGGCTAAATCACTAGTATTCTTTTCTATTATTATAGGTAATATCTTAGGAACTGCTGGAGCTCTAAATAAACCTAAAGTTCCAAATTTAGCTATAGGTATGCAATTATTAAGTGGATAATCCTCTGTTAAAGCATATCCTAAACTCATAACAACTCCACCCTCAATTTGTCCTTCCACATTTATAGGATTAATTGCTCTTCCCACATCATGAGCAGCAACTATCTCTTTAAGTTTACCATTTTTATCTAGCATTGCAAGTTGTGTTGCATACCCATATGCTACATGACTAATAGGATTTTCCTTTGGAGAATTTATAGGGTCTGTTATTCCCATAAATTCTCCATAAAATTCTCTATCATTTAATGAATTTATAACCTTTTCTGTGTTGTTTAAGAGCCATTTTCTAATTATACTTCGTTCTATACAACTTTCTTTTACATGGTATATTAATTTTTCTTCACTATATAGCTTCATCACTTCTTCCATAAACTTCATTGTAGCAATCCTAATAGCCTCTCCTGTAAACAAAGTCTGTCTTGAAGCTGTAGTTGTTCCTGAATTAGGTGAGTCAAAAGTATCAGGAAAACCTATTGCAATTCTATTTGGTGATAAACCAGTAATTTCACAAATTATCTGTGTCATTATAGTGCCTATGCCTTGACCTATACAAGCTGCACTACTTCTTACATTAATAACTCCATCTTTTATGATAAGGTTACACCTACCTATATCAGGAAGTCCAACTCCTATTCCACTATTTTTCATACAGCAAGCAATTCCTACAATTTCATTACCATAATATTTATCTTTTACAGCTAGTAATGTTTCTTTAATTGCTGTACCTGAATCAGCTACCTGACCATTGGGAAGTATATCTCCTGGTTCTACAGCATTTCTATATCTAATTTCCCAGCTTGATATGTCAACCTTTTCGGCTAAAAGATTTAAATTACATTCCCCTGCAAATACAGATTGAGTTACTCCAAATCCTCTAAAAGCTCCTGCTGGTGGATTATTAGTATAAACTGCGGTGCCAGTAATATCAACATTATCACATCTATATGGTCCTGCTGCATGGGTACATGCCCTTTGTAATACTGGTCCTCCTAAAGATGCATATGCTCCAGTATCGGCAACTATATTAGCTATAAAAGCTGTTAATTTTCCTTCTTCATCACATGCTGTAGTTACTTCAATCTCCATAGCATGTCTTTTAGGGTGAATCATTATACTTTCTTTTCTACTCAAAGTAATCTTCACCGGCATTTTTATAATATATGCTAGTAAAGCTGCATGATGTTGTACACTCATATCTTCTTTTCCACCAAAGCCACCTCCAACATATTTACTAATACACCTTATTTTTTTCTTAGGAAGCCCTAATAGTTCTGATATTTCTCTTTGCTCATCGTAAATTCCTTGGGAGCCAGTATAAACTAGCACTCCATCTCCATCCGGCATTGCCAACGCACTTTCCGGTTCCAAAAAAGCATGCTCCGTGAATGGAGTTGAATAAGAATTAGTAACTATATATTTAGAGTTTTTTAATGCATCCTCTATATTACCTCTTCTAACTCTTTCACATCTATATATATTTCCTTCAGGATGAATTCTTGGAGCATCATATCTCATAGCCACTTCTGGTTTCGTTAGTGGTACAAGTTCCTCATATTCTACTTCTATAAGATTTAAAATTTCCTTTAAAGCCTTTTTGGATTTTGCAGCCACTAGCGCTATAGCATCTCCCACGTATCTAGTTTCTTCTCCCACTGCTATTAAAGCTGGCCAATCCTTTGAAATGTGTCCAATATATCTATTCCCAGGTATATCCTTTGCTGTTAATATGGTTATAACATTAGGATGATTTAGAGCTTTATCTATATTAATTTTTTTAATCAGTGCTCTTGGATATCTTGTTCTCAATGCTGAACCATATACAAGCCCATCAACCTTCATATCATCAACATATATAGCAGTTCCCAAAATTTTATCCATAGCATCAATTCTTGTCAATGATTTTCCTATAGAACCATTTCGTTCTAAATGAAAATTTAGTTTTCCCTGCCGAAAAATTTGTGATGCTAATTCTATTGCTTCTATTATCTTTACATAACCTGTGCATCTGCATACATTTCCATTAATAGCAGCTTTTATATCATCTTTAGAAGGATTTAAATTTCTATTAAATAATCCCTTAGCACTAATCACCATGCCTGGAATACAAAATCCACACTGAACTGCACCAACCTTTGAAAAAGACCATGAAAATACTTGTTTTTCAAATTCTGATAAACCCTCAACAGTTTGTACTTCTTTACCATTAATTTTTTCAAGAGTATTTATGCAAGCCCTTCCTTGAACTCCATTTATTAAAACCATACAAGCTCCACAAGCACCTTCTCCACACCCGTTTTTAACTGATGTTAAATTTGCTTCTTCCCTTAAGTATTCAAGCAAGTTCATATTTTCTTCAAATGAAATATTTTTTCCGTTTAGCACAAACTCATACATAAATTTCCTCCTAATATTTTACTAATGTATAAATTTTTCAACATACTATATAGCTGAATAGGACCCCTCAAATATAATATAAACTCAGGGTCCTAGCATATTTTAATTATAATGTATGCTTGATTACAAGGCTATAAAATTTACTTTTATTTCTTATAAGTTTTTAACTTTTTCATTAAATTTTTCTATTAATTTATCTAATTCTGGTGCCATTTTATGAAGTCTTTCCCAATAATTATCATAGTCATACCATTGAGCATTTAATTCATTTAACTCATATTGCTGTTGTTCTATCCATGTATAATATTTCAAATTATGAATTCTCTTCTTAGCCGCATAAGTTAGTTCTTCCATAGAATCTGTTCTTATACCTATAATACTTCTGTTATAATCAACCATAGCATCCTTTTCTTCATATTCATGTCCTCTATCTTTTTTCATTTCTTCAAGTCTTGACTGATACATTTCTGCTGAATCTGTAAGAACAGTTAATACCATATCACTTTCGTCAAGCTCATAGTACTTTGCAAATTTTATTGCAGATATTATATTGGCTGCTCCAGAAATACCTATCCATGTAAGCTTTTCTATAACTTCTTCTGACACTCCAATGGATCTTAAATATTGTTGACCAACTGGTTCATTGAATATTCTAAACAAAGCTAAGCTATCATTGTCATCTATAGCGATAACCATATCTGTATTTTTTACATTGTGAATCCAAGGTACATGCTTATCTCCTATACCTTCAATTCTATGATCACCAAAACCATTATTTAAAAGTGTAGGACATTGAAGGGCTTCACCAACGGCAAGTTTAGCACCTGGATATTTATCTTTAATGAAATCTCCGCTTGCTAAAGTACCTGCTGAACCTGAAGTTAAGCAAATACCAGCCACTTTTCCATTATAGCCTTTTTCATGTTCTATAATAGAAACCATGGCATTGCCAGTTACTTCATAATGCCAAAGATGATTTCCAAGTTCTCCAAATTGATTAAATATAACAACATTATCTCTAGTTCTTCTGAGTTCCCAAGTCTTATCATAAATCTCTTTAACATTACTTTCACATCCCGGAGTTGCAATTACTTCTCCAGCTATACTCTTAAGCCAATTAAAACGCTCTTTGCTCATATTTTCAGGAAGAATTGCAATCGATTTACACCCTAGTAATGTTGAGTTATAAGCTCCTCCTCGGCAGTAATTTCCAGTTGATGGCCAAACAGCTTCATGAAACTTTGGATCAAATTGTCCTGTTACAAGTCTTGGTACAAGACAAGCATAGCTTGCTCCAACTTTATGAGCTCCTATAGGAAAAAACTTTCCTGACATAGCAAAAATCCTAGCTTTAACTCCTGATATTTCTTGTGGTATTTCTATATAATTGGGTAATGTGTTATATAAACCACCTTCTTTAATTGGCTGATTATACCAAGATATTCTAAATAAGTTGATTGGATCAATATCCCAAAGGCCAGTTTCAGCAAGTTTACTTTTAATCTCTTCTGGTATTTTATTTGGATCCTTCATTTGAGCAATAGTAGGAATAATTATATTTCTCTCTTTTGCACTCTCTGCTGTTTTTAGAATTTGTTCCTCATTAACTTCTAAATCTATTAATTTATGCATTTTATATCCTCCTCAAAATCTTTATAAAGGAATTCCTTATCATTCAGGACAAACATTTTAAATATTCAATTAATTTATTCATATCAGGCTTTATTAATTCCGGTTTATTAACTGCATGTTGAGCTGATTTTATATCCTTAAGACCACTACCAGAAACTACAATAATTACCGTTTCATCTTCTCTTATTTGGTCTAGTTCAACTAATTTTTTAAGTCCGGCAAAACTAGTTACTCCTGCTGGTTCCCCAAATATTCCAGTCTGCCTTGCTAAGGTTGTTATTGCACTTAAAATTTCTTCATCACTGACATCAATAGCAATCCCATTGCTTTCTTCAAGAGCATTTAAAGCTTTATATCCATTTCTCGGAATTCCTACTGATATACTATCTGCAATAGTTACTGGTGGTATATAATTAAATGCTCTTGTTCCATTTCTATAAGTTCTATTAACTGGATTAGCTCCTTCTGCTTGTACCGATACCATATTTGGAAGCCTATCTATTAAACCTAGTTTATAAAATTCCTTAAATCCTTTCCATACACTAGATATGGAACATCCATCACCCACAGACATAATTACTTTGTCTGGCACCTTAAAGTTTAATTGCTCGCATATTTCAAAAGCAGCAGTTTTTTTCCCTTCTGCTAAGTAAGGATTTATGGCACAACTTCTGTTATACCAATCAAAATGATTCACAGCTTCTAAACAAAATCCAAATGCTACATCATAATCACCATCTACTAAAATTACATCACTTCCAAATACTAGAAGTTGTGTTAATTTTGCCTCTGGAATGTTTTTAGGAACAAATATATAGTTTTTTATTCCCATACAAGCTGCAAATCCTGAAAGAGAAGAAGCTGCATTGCCTGTAGATGCTGCACACATAATATCTTTTTTTAACTCTATTGCTTTGGCCACACCAATAGCTGTAGCTCTATCCTTAAAAGATGCTGTAGGATTCCTACCTTCATCCTTTATATATACATTCTTTATATTTAATAACTTTTCTAATCTATTAGCTTTATAAAGAGGTGTTCCTCCTATTTGTAAAGGTGTTATACTTTCTTTAGATTCCAGAGGAAGAATAGGAATATATCTCCAAATATTTTTATCTTCATTTTCCTTTAGATGTTCCTTAGTTAATTCTTTTTTAACTAAGTCTATATTATAAATTACATCTAGTGTTCCTTCTATGCCACAGTCTGGACAGTGATACATTACTTCTTCTCCAACTTTCTTACCACATTTAGAACATACTAGTCCCTTAATTTTTTCCATAATCTCACCTCATTTTTATTGAAATAACCTCTAAAACTCCTTCTTCTTCGTCGAATGAGTAAGTGCGACTAACCAAATCATAGATTTGGAGTCTTACTTACAGTATTCTTTTACATAGGTAATCGGAATTAAAGCATACATAGCTGCACATTTTACAAGTTCATCTTTCCATGTTAATTCATTTGGTGCATGAGCTTGATCTTCATGGCCTGGACCAAAACCAACACAAGGTATACCATACCTTCCCATTATAGATACTGCATTAGTCGAAAATGTCCACTTATCTACTAATGGGTCTTCCTTGAACAACTCTTTATAAGAATCTATTAAAGTTTTACAAGCTGGATGTGATTCTTCAAGAACCCAAGTTGGAAAATAGCACTCTGTTGGATAGACAAGTCCTGTATAGGCAGGTCTTTCATAGGTATACATTTCTACTTTAGCCTTAGCCTCTTTAACTGAAGGTAATTCTCTTATTTCATCTAAAGCGTATTCCCAAGTTTCCCCATTAGTAAGTCTTCTGTCTATGGAAACAGTACAACCATCAGCTACTGCACATCTTGAAGGTGAAGAAAAGAATATTTCTGAAACTGTTAAAGTTCCTTTTCCTAAGAATGGATCATCTATTAATCTTTTATTTAACTCTTTTAATTCATTAAGAATAGGACCCATTTTGAATATCGCATTATCTCCTCTTTCTGGTGCTGAACCATGACAACTAATTCCATGAGTTGTCACTTTTATTTCCATTCTACCTCTGTGCCCTCTATAAATATTAGTTGAAGTTGGTTCAGTTATTACTACAAATTCTGGTTTTATCTTGTCTTCATTTATAATATATTGCCAGCATAAGCCATCACAATCTTCTTCCTGTACAGTACCTGTAACTATTAGAGTGTAATCATCTTCTAAATTTAAATCTTTGATTATCTTACCTGCATAAATCATTGAAGCCATTCCACCTTCTTGATCAGAACCACCTCTACCATAAATAACTTCATCATCTTCATATCCTTCATATGGATCATTAGTCCAGTTATTTATATCTCCAATTCCAACAGTATCAATATGAGCGTCCATAGCAATTACATGTTTGCCATGTCCTATATAACCTAGTATATTTCCCATTTCATCTATTTCTACTTTATCAAAACCTACTTTTTCCATTTCCTCTTTGATTCTTAAAACTACTCTCTTTTCATCACAACTTTCACTAGGAATAGCTATCATGTCTCTTAAGAACCTTGTCATATCAGCTTTATAACTTTTGGCTAACTTTAGTATTTCTTCTTGGCATGTAATTTTTGACATATCTAAATCCCCCTTTAAATATAAACATATTTATTTTTCAACCATTATTTCAATACTTTAAATACTTACTAATTAATTAGTTGATTCAAATTAAAACCTATATAATTCAATACAATTAACCTATATTTTAATCTAATTTATCTATATTACTAAATAGATTTAGCAACATCAATAAACTAGAAAATTTTATTTAGTTCCCTAGAGATAACAATGGGTTAATAGATTGAAAGTATAATATTCCTTCTAAAACTGATCCACCTATAGTTCTTGACTTATCAGAAATAGTATTGCAATTGCTAATCTCATCTTGCCTTGGATCTACATCTGCAATTTTCAACCCCTTTGTAACATAAGTGTTATCTCTAATAATGCCCCTTAGCACTCCATCAATTTTAGATTTTACTTCTAAATCATCTATTAGTGCTATAGTTTCATTAGCTTTAACTATATCTCCTATTTGTCTTATATTCTTAATTTTTCCTTCATAAGAACTATAAATTACTCTTTCCTTTGCATAACCACATATAGATCCTGGTACTCCTGTATCCTCTATAGCATATCCATCAAATATTAATCTTCCCAAACTATGTCCTCTCATGGTCTCTACTACTACTTTTACATCTATACCTGCTTTAAATCCAGGACCTAATGCAATGGTTATAGGTGCCATATCTATAGCGGTACCTAAATTTTTTTTCGCTAAAATTGCATCAACTACAGCAATAGGCCTAACTGTTTCAATGAGCTTTCCATATCTATCAACAGCTACCGGAATATATCCCATATCCCAAGCTTCTAGTATTTCATCATAGGTTCTAACAAGAACACCCTCCATACCTTCAATTGTTGTTTCACCATCAAATACTGCCTCACTAAAAGATACATTTCTTCTAATACTAGAGGGTATCTCTATCTCAAGTACTAGGACTTTAAATCCACTTCTATGAAGTTTTTGTATAGTACCTGAGGCAATATCGCCTCCACCTCTTACAATTATTCTATTATTTATCACCAAATCGTCCCCTTGCTTAATGATAATTTGATTGCAACAATTCTATATAATCCTTTTCTGTATCAATATCCCAAAGAAAATACTCTTCATCTACTTCCACAAAAAATATATTATCCTCATGATTTTTTAAAATGGTTTTTCCGCCTAAATCTCCATTAAGTGCTAAAAGTTCATTTCGATACTTCCATGGAAATATTACAGGATTTCCTCTTTTACCTTTATAAATTGGTACAATAAACTTATCTTGATTTTTTTCAAATTCTTCTATAAGTTTATTTATAAGACTATCATTTAAAAAAGGTTGATCCCCTGTAATAAAAGCATATCCAGAAATTTTAGATGCAGCTTTCAACCCAAGTTTTATAGATTGACTTTGACCCATATATGCCTGGGAGTTTTTAACTACTTTTAATTCTCTAGTCTGAGCTAACTCTACTATTGTTTCATTGCCAGTTACTACGATTTTATCTTCTAAATTACTTTTATTTACTGCATCTAAAACATATTCTATTAGATATTTACCCTTATACTTTAATAGTAATTTATATCTTCCCATCCTAGTACTACGGCCTGATGCCATAACAATCCCTGTTACCACATTGAATCCCCCTTAAAGCTTTTCTCTAGATTCTTCATATATAACCTTATATGTTTTGTTTAATAAACTCCCAATAAGTATTCCGTCTAATAATCTTAATTCTTCATTTTTTATTGTTATATATTCTATTAGATTTTCTAACTTCTTAAAATCATCTTCTACTTTATTTATAAATAAAATTCTTTTACCTTTTGAGTTTTTAAATAATCCTTCTTTTTCAAATATTAAAGCTAGCAAATCTTCTTCATTTATACTATCTCCTAGGCTTTTATTTGTAAGTTTTAAAAACTCATCAATCCTATGAATATTTCCATTATGGACTTTTAAATTCAAGGCTTCTCCGCTTAAAACTCCTATTGTTGTACTAGTAAAATTACTTACTACCGGCTCATCTTCCTTCCAAGCTTTTAAAGTTTTTTCTTTTGCTCCATCAGATTCTATTAAAATATAATCATAATTGTTAAGTATATTAGAAATACTTTTATCATCAATTCCAATGACTTTATTTTCTCCACTGACACCAGAACCATAAACATGAATTTCACCATCTAGCTCATTTGTTTTACTTATATTTCCGAAATATACATATACTTTACTTCCATTTAGAATATACTTACTTTCTTCATTAATATAATCTCCAAAGCTATCCTTGAGAATTAAACAATTATATTGATTTCTTTTAGGTAGATATATTTTAGTTGTTGTTGTTATAAGAACTCTTCCTCTTTTTTTCAACTCTTCTGCTAGGATAAACATAAGAGTGGTCTTTCCTCCAGCTCCTACTATAGATATTCTTTCTCCTTTATTAACAGTAAGAGCATTTAAAATGTCCACCCTTTTTCACTCCTTTTTAAAACCTCTTCCAAACCTCAGTTGCTAGTTCTCTACTTCTAGCCCTAATTCTTTCCTCATCTAAATTAACCAGTTTTCTATTCATCATTATAATCTCTCCATTTACAATAGTAGTTTCAACATTTCTCCCACTTATTCCAAATAGAATGTGACTATCTATATTATCTTTATATATAGGTGTTGGAGGATTATAGTCAACAATTATAACGTCAGCTAACGCACTTTCTTTTATAATTCCTATGGAATTATCTATAAATCTTTCAGTTATAACCCTATTACCTTTAAAAAGCATTTGTGGTAACTCTACCCAAGCTACTGTTGAGTCCTTAGCTTCATGCCTTTGAATGGCACCTCCAGTTTTATAAGACTCTAAAATATCAGAGGTGTATCCATCTGTCCCTAACCCCAACAATATTTGTTTTTTTGCTATTTTTAAAATTTGTGATGTTCCTACTGCATTACCCATATTAGACTGAGGATTATTAACTACTATGGAATTCTTTTCTTTCAGCATATCCATTTCATCATCAGTTATGTGTACACAATGAATAGCCATAGTTTTATCAGAAAGAATGCCTCTTTTATACCATCTTTCAATTACTCCTACACCATACTTTTCCATAGAATCTTGTACATCTTCAACTCCCTCAGCACAGTGTACATGGAACCCTGTATTTAAACCCTCTATGGCTGTTAGGCATCTCTCTACAGTATTTTCACTAATAGTCATGGATGCATGAAGCCCAAATAATCCCTTTATCATATCATCCTTTTCTCTATTACAATACTTTATAAATTCAATATTTTCTTCAATACTTTGCTTTACTACGTTCTCACCATCTCTATCAGAAGTTTCATAACTCAGGTTACTTCTAATACCTACTTCCTTAGCTGCATCCGCAATAGTAAATAAACTCCCCCTTAAACCATATGGACTGGAATGATGATCAAAGGAAGTTGTTACACCATTTTTAATTTGATCTATCATTGGAACTATTGCACTATAGTATACATCCTCTAGAGTTAACTTTTTATCTAATCTCCACCATAATCCCTTCAATATATCTAAAAAACATTTTGCTGCAGGACTATCATTAGCAATTCCTCTAGCAAAGGTACTGTAATAATGCATATGTGTATTTATAAAACCCGGCATTATTAATTTTCCTCTTGCATCAATGAATTTATAGTCTAGATATTTTTCTTTTAATTTTTTTGTATTTCCTACTTCTACAATTTTATCTTTTTCTATAACTATACATCCGTCATGTATAATTGTGTTTAAATCATCTCTGGTTACAACTATTCCATTACCTACTAGTAGCATTCACACTCCCCCTATAGATTAAATAATTTAATCTTATTTAAATACCTCTAGATTATATATTCATACCTGTTTACACAAGTTTCAATAATAGATTTCATTTCCTTGGAGATTGATTCTGAGTTATTTTCTTCAATACACCAATTATAAATTTCACCTTTTTCATCCCTAACTTTAAAAATACCTTTAATAGAATCTATTGCACAGAAACCTGAATTGCTACTGTTTTCAAAATCTTCCTCACTCCAAAATATAGTAATTTTATCTTTGTAAGGATTACCTTTATATGGACAAAATACTCCACAATTTCCGCATTCATTACACATACCATCTAAATGTATAATTTGATGACCTACTATAGGACCTTCTTTAATATCTATAAGCATATTTGCTCTATTAGGACAAACGTCTATACATATTTCACAAATATTATTGCATTTAAGACATCTTATAGCCTCTTCCTTAGAAGGTATTGTTTCAAGTAGTACACCTTTTCTTTCATAAGATTTCTCAAGTTCATATTCAAAACTATTTTTTTCAGCTCTAAGGAAATCACAAGACATATTTTCTTTTTTTAAAATGTCCCTAGTTATAATTTTCCCATGGGACAATGCTTCTACTATAGTACCTAGACCACTTTTAGCATCTCCAGCTACATATACGTTAGATATATTAGTTTCACATTTACTGTTTACTTCAGGAAGTCCTTTAGAATTTATATCTATACCAAGACTTTTAAATAATTCTGAATCTATTTTTTCTCCAACAGCTGCTATAACTGTAGTTGCACTTATACTTTCATATTTTCCTAAGGAAATCAAATTTTTTCTACCTGATTTATCTTGTTCTCCTAAAATCATCCTTTCACAAACAAGAATATTATCTTCTAAATCCACAGGGGATAATAACTCTTTAAATTCAATGCCTTCTTCAATAGCTAATTTAATTTCTTCTCTACTAGCAGGCATTAAATCTTTAGTTCTCCTATATATAATGGTTACCTTTTCAACTCCATTAACTCTTTTTGCAGCACGAGATACATCCATGGCTACGTCCCCTCCACCAATAACACATACATGGGTTCCTAGTTTTATATCCTCACTGTTTTCTTTAAAATCTTCTAAGAATTCAATAGCATTTAAGACTCTATCATTACCTTTTTTAAGTGAAATACATGCTGGCTTCCAAGCTCCTGTTGCTAGGACAACATAATCAAAGTTTTTCTTCAAAACATTCAAATCAACCTGTTCAGCTACATCAAAATTTATCTTAACTCCATGGCTTTTTACCATTTTAAAATCCTGTTCTAAAGCTAAATTATCTATTCTGAAGCTTGGAATTACATAATTTATAATCCCATATGGTTTATTTCTTTTTTCAAATACTTCTACACTAATACCATTTCTTCTAAGATACATCGCTGTAGATAAACCTGCTACTCCAGCTCCTATGATAGCTACCTTTTTATGACTTTTCATTGGGCTTGGCTTTATATTCTTTGTATATATATCTTCAGCATTATCCACGGCTATTTTTTTTATTCTTCTAATTTCTAAGGAACTATCATAATCTAGTCTAGTACATTTATTTTGACAGTTATGATTACATAAAGTCCCTGTTATAGCTGGGGCTGCATTATCTCTAACTATTACTTGAAAAGCTTCATCATATTTTCCTTCTCCCACAAGCTCTATATACTCTGGAATCTGTTGTTCAATGGGACAGCCTTTACTGCAAGGTGCAATTGTACAATCATATATTGGTAAATCCTTATATAGTTTTCTGCTTTTTACTACCCTTGCTTTCTTAAGGTGATGCTTATCATCAATTGAATCTTTTGCTAGTATTTTTAGTAATCGCATATCAATTATTGACTTTCTATTAGAAATAAGTGGTTCTAACTTTTTAGCTATCTGGTTAATTCTTTCATAACCACCTGGTTTTAATATTGTAGTTGCAAAAGTTATTGGACGTATTCCTGTTTCAAATATCTTATCTACATTAAAGAATTCAGCTCCACCAGAATATGAAATATATAATTTTCCTTCAAATTCCTCTGAAAGGTTACTTGCTAAATTAATAGATAAAGGATATAAGGACCTACCTGACATGTACATCTCTTCTCCTGGTAGTTCTTCATTTAATATCCTTACCGGAAGAGTATTGGTAAGTTTTACTCCTATTTCTATATTTTCCATTTCAGCTACATCTTTTAATTTTTTTATCATTTTTATTCCATCATCGCATTGCAAATCATTTTTAAAATGATGTGAATTTAGTTTTATATATTCATAACCCATTTTATTAAGAGTTTTTCTTACAAACGCTTCACCAAGCAATGTAGGATTCATCTTTACAAAGGTATGAAGATGTTTTTCTTTTAACAAATAAGTAGCAATTCTTTCTATTTCTTGTGGAGGACATCCATGTAGAGTTGATAGCGTAATTGAATTACACACCCTTGAAGAAATTTTATATAAATCTTCAATTGAAAATCTATAAAATTTTTCAATATTATTCTCCAACATTTGAATAGATTCCTTCCATATTTTTGTATTTTTTGAATTTTTCAAATTTTCTATATAGCAATCTATCTTATCTGATTTTATTCCATCAAAATCATATCCTACACTCATGTTAAAAACAAAGTCTCTTTCTACGCTCAAGTTAAGTTCCTTCATTAAAACATGTAATATAATCCAAGCTTTCACATATTCCTCATAAGCTTCTTCTACAGTTAGTTCTGTAGACCACTCTACGTTATAGCATTCATCCTCAGCATTAATACATGGCTTTAACACTGGGAGATCTTCTCCATCAATAATCTGGACCGTCTTTAACTCAATAAATCTACTACCAGTAAGATATGCTGCTATAATATTTTGAGCTAATTGTGAACTAGGACCTGCTGCTGGTCCAATTGGTAGGCCTAACTTCTCTCCTAAAAAAGGAATAGTGTTATTAGGGATTCCATAGTAAAACTTATCTTTATGAATTCCAAAAATACTTTCTTTAGTTTTTAGTTCAGTAAAAATCCAGTTAATGAGTTTTTCAAAACTTATTGGGCGTATTTTGTCACTCATATTTACTCCCCCTATAATTCATAAATTACTTAAAAGCATTATATACCCTTAAGTAAATACATAATTTAATTAATCTATTTACTCTTTATTTTTCTATAAATCTCGGCTTATCTTCTTCTAGCAATTTCTTAAAAACAGATATAGGATCCTTAACTTTACTTAAGAACATCATGGCAGCAATTATATATGGCTTAAATCCAGCTTCACGGTATAGTAATTCACGGTAACGATTAAATACACATTTTTCCACTTCCCCAATTTCACAATTTACACCTGTTATATCCGCTGGTAAACAATGAAGATATAATGCTTTACCATCCTTAGTAAACTCCATAATTTTTTCATTACATTCCCAATCCTTATATTTAGCATTTTCTTTCAACAATTCTTTTTCAAGTTCATCAATACCTGCTATATCACCCTTTGAATATAGTTCTGTACGTTTTTCCATAGCTTCAAATGGTGCCCAGCTCTTTGGATAAACTATATCTGCATTTTTAAAGGCTTCTTTCATAGAATTAGTCTTTGTAAAGCTTCCACCGTTCTTCTCTACATTTCCCTTAGCAACTTCCTCTACTTCAGGAAGTACATCATATCCTTCTGGATGTGCTAATACAACTTCCATTCCCATTCTTGTCATAAGTCCAATAACTCCTTGCGGAACCGAAAGTGGTTTCCCATAAGAAGGTGAATAAGCCCAAGTCATAGCTAATTTTTTACCTTTTAAATTTTCCACTCCACCAAAATAGTGAATCAAGTGTAATAAATCCGCCATACATTGAGTTGGATGGTCTATATCACATTGTAAATTAATCAGAGTCGGACGTTGTTCTAATACTCCATCAGCGTAACCTTCCTGAACAGCATTAGAAACTTCTTTCATATAAGCATTACCCTTTCCTATAAACATATCATCTCTAATTCCAATTATGTCTGCCATAAAAGAAATCATATTTGCAGTTTCACGGACAGTTTCTCCATGCGCTATTTGAGATTTTCCTTCATCGAGATCTTGTACCTCTAATCCTAATAAGTTACATGCACTAGCAAAACTAAATCTAGTTCTAGTAGAATTATCTCTAAATACCGAAATACCTAATCCACTATCAAATATTCTCGTCGATATATTATTTTCTCTCATTGAACGAAGAATATCAGCAACAACAAATACTGATTCTAATTCTTCATTACTTTTTTCCCATGTTAAGAAAAAATCATTATTGTACATCTCCCTAAAATCTAGTTTTTTAAGTCTCTCCATAAGATTTTTAATATTTTCCACAAAATCCACCCCTTGATTTTTTAATCTTCTATTCCAAAATAAATTTCTATGCTTAATTCTTTTGTAGTTCACCGCAAATCCACTTACTGACTAGTTAATTAAATTATAACTCTTATACCATTTTTTGTAAATATAAAATCTAAATAATTTAAATTTATTCATAAATTTATTATACTTATTCATAAACTATAGTTAAGTATATATTTTTTATATTAACTAGTTAGTAAAATATTTACATCACTTCATGAATTATGCATAAGATATAATTATAAATTTAGAGGGGGAATTAAATTGCAAACAACTAACGCTCCAAAGAAATCGCTTCTTAGAATTAAATTAGATGACAAACCACCTATGAAACAAACTTTAATTCTTGCATTTCAAGCAATTTTTGCATGTTTCAGTGGTATAGTAGCAGTTCCACTAGTAGTAGCTGGTGCACTAGGATTAAAAATATCTGACACATCATTTCTAGTCTCATGTTCCCTATTTGCTTCTGGTCTTACAACACTTATTCAAGCTAAAGGTATTGGACCTATTGGAAGCAAGCTTCCATTTATCATGGGTACCTCCTTTGCTTTTGTAAGTCCGGCTATTGCCATCGGTAGTACCTATAACGGCAACATGACTTTAGGTATTGCTACCATATGTACAGCTACAATGGTAGGTGCCTTACTAGAAGTAATTCTAAGCTTTTTTATTAACTATATTAAAAAAATTTTTCCACCACTCGTTACTGGTACTGTTGTTACTATGATAGGTATTACTATCATTCCTGTTGGAATTGATTGGTTAGCTGGCGGCTCTGGAAATCCAAACTATGGAGATCCTAAATTTCTATTGCTTGGTGCTATTGTCCTAATTATTATTATAATTACCAATCAATCTAAAAATACTTTTATAAGCTCTTGCTCAATATTTATAGGTATATTATGTGGATATTTATTAGCTATTCCTTTCAACTTATTAGACACTACTCCAATATCTGCTGCATCCTGGATTTCTATTCCTAGACCTCTTAAATTTGGAATTAAATTTTCTGTACCAGCTATTATTAGTTTTTTAGCTGTTTATCTAGCAACTACTGTAGAAACTGTAGGTGATACTCTAGCTATTGGAGAAGCATGTGAAATTGAGGTTTCTAACAATCAACTTTCTGGAGGTGTACTTTGTGATGGACTTGGATCAATTCTAGCTGGATTTTTTAACTCTACTGCAAATACATCCTTTAGCCAATGTACTGGCCTTATAAATGTTACAGGCGTTGCTAGTAGGTTTGTTATAATTATAGCTGGAGTAATATTATCTATAATGGGTTTCATACCAAAATTTTCCTCTATAATATCAATTATGCCGAGTCCAGTTCTTGGAGCTGCTGGTATAGTCATGTTCGGTTCTATTGCTTGTTCTGGTATTAAAATTCTAGGCAAAGTTGATATGACTAGAAGGAATATTTTTGTAATTGGGATATCTTTTGCTTTAGGTGTAGGTGTCATTGTTAGACCTGAAGCTCTTAGTATGTTCCCAGAATCCTTACAAATAATCTTTGGTTCCGGTGTAACAACTGCAACTATATTTGCTGTAATATTAAATTTAATCTTACCTAGTGATAAGTCTCAAAAACCTGTTATTAAAACTAAATCTGGTATGCCTTTAAACAAATAACTACTTTGTATTCCTCAAATCTATATAAGAGATATAGAAAGTTAATCAATACTCTTTATATCTCTTATTTTTTTGCAAAAAATCCTATGCCAAATATTAACTGGTATTATTTTCTATTAAATTTATTTCTTAAGGGATTTTTTTGTAGCATTAAATATTTTTTGATATCCTGTACATCTACATAAATGTCCAGATATTTCTCTTTTTATTTCTTCATCAGTATAATCTTTACGATTATTTACCAATGATGTAGTCGTAAGTACTAATCCTGGAGTACAGAATCCGCATTGAATTGCACCCTCTTCTATAAATGCCTTTTGCACCTTTGATAAGTTTCCATTTTCTGATACACCCTCTATGGTTAAAATTTCTTTTTTATGAGCCCAAACAGCCATATAAATACATGAATCTATAGGTATTCCATCCACTAGTACTGTACAAGCTCCACATTCTCCAACTGAACATCCTTGCTTTACTCCTGTAAATTGAAGTCTATTTCGCAATACATCTAACAAAGATTCTCGTACATCTACTTCTAAATTATAATCTTTTCCATTTACTTTTACTGATATCTTTCTATAATTCTTATCAATCATATTAAAATCCCACCTTATTTAGTTACTTCATAAATACCTCGTACCGTTAATTCCTTTATTAAATGCTCCCTATAAGCTTTTGATGCTCTCCATGAGTCTCTAGCACTTGCTGATTTTACTGCATATTGTGCAATATTATTAATATTTTCTTCCGAATTTTCTAAACCAAGGGCATACTTCTCTGCATCCTTACATCTTATAGGAGTAGGCGCAGCTACCCCTAACGCTATTCTTAAATCTTTAAATTTATTTTCCTTCATACTAGCTACAACGCATACACTTAGCATAGAAATATCCATTGCCTTTCGATTACTATACTTAATATATGTTCCTCTTACTCCCTCATAGTCTTTTTTCTCAATTAAAATACTTATTAGAATTTCATCTTTTCTTATATTAACCTTTCCAGGACCTTGGTAGAATTCCTCTATTGGAACTATCCTCTCTCCCTGAAAACTTCTAAGTCTTAATTTAGCATTAAAAGCAAATAAACTTGGTGCACTATCTGCTGAAACAGCTCCATTACATACATTTCCTCCAATAGTGGCCATATTTCTTATCTGTGGTCCTCCCATAGATACAGCCCCTTGACCTAAAGCAGGAATAAAATCTTTTATAATTTTATTTCTATATATATTGGTAAAGCAGGTAGTGGAGCCAATTTCTATGGTGTCATTTTCTAGAACCTTTATAAAATCTAATTCGTTTAAATTTTTTAGACTTAAAAGTTCTATTTCTTCCATATCACCACGATGTAATTTAATTAAAACATCAGTTCCACCAGATATTATTTTTAAATTATTATTTTCATAAAGAATTTTTACTGCCTCTTCTAAACTGCTAGGTTCTAGTATATTCTTAATATCAAACATTTTTGTCTTTAATAGAGCTTTAATCCTCTACTAAAGTCCACCTCCTTCTATATTGATAACTTCAATTCAATATCTATAAAATCTGTACTATTAAATTTAATGGAAACCCTATATTAAGCCTTCTTCTTTAAACTTTTCGAATACTCTTTGCGGATTCATTGGTATTTTATTAAAGGCAACACCAGTTGCATCTAAGACTGCATTTCTTATAGCTGGAGCTGGAGAAAGTGTTGTATTTTCTCCTAAAGATTTTTGTCCAAAACTTCCTGCATCATCTGGAATTTCTACAAATGCTGAATCAATATTAGGCGTGTCTAAAATAGTTTGTAACTTATAGTCTAAGAGATTGTTATTAAGAGCTCTTCCAGTCTTCTCATCAAATATCATTTGCTCCGATAAAGCATATCCGAGTGCCATACTTACACCACCGTGAACTTGCCCTTCTGCTAGCATTGGATTAATTATAGTTCCAGAATCATGAATATTATATATTTCTACTACGGTTATTTTACCAGTTTTTATGTCTACTTCAACCTCTGCAAAGGTTGCTCCATAAGCAACTACATTAGTCCTTATATTAACAGAAGTATCACTAGTTATAGGAGAACTGTAAATCCTATCATAAAATGATTCTAATGCTATTTGTTCAAGAGTACAAACAACTATACCCGTTGTTTTTTCAACTATATTACAATTAACTATATCCATTACCTCTGGATTGAGGCCATTTTTTCTGCTAGCAAACTGAAGAACTTTACTTTTTACCTCCATAGCACCTTTTTTAACTGCAGCACCTGTAACAAAAGTCTGTCTTGATGCATAAGAACCTGTATCAAATGGAGTAACATCAGTATCTTGATTTGAAATTACATGAACCATATTAATTGGAATTCCTAAAACTTCTGAAGTCATTTGTGCAAATATAGTATCACTACCTTGCCCAATTTCTGTAGCCCCAATTTGCAACTGTACTGAACCATCTTGATTCATCACAATTCTTGCCCCTGCTGCTTCTAGAGCTACAGGATAGGTACCTGCAAAATAACTAAAACAAGCTATTCCTACTCCACGTCTTAAACTACCTGTTTGATTTTTATATAGCTTTTTCTTTTCATTCCAATTTATTAATTCCATTCCCTTTTCAAGACACTGTGATAGTCCCATGGAACGCACCACATTTTTGGAGGATGGATCTACATGATTTTGCTTTACCAAATTTTTCAATCTAAATTCCACAGGATCTATGTTTAGTTCTCTAGCAATATCATCTATATGACTTTCTAGAGCAAATGAAATTTGTGGAACCCCATATCCTCTCATAGCTCCTGCTACCGGCATATTAGTATATACAGTTTTAGGCTCATATTTTATAGCATTAAAATCATATAATGGTCTGAATTTACTTCCACAGCTCATGGTCACCGAATGTCCATGGGATGCATATGCTCCATTATTTACCAGATTTTTTATATCTATTGCTAGTAACTTACCCTCCTTAGTAACTCCAGTTTTAAATGTAAATCGCATAGCATGACGAACTCTTGTGTCTATAAAACATTCTTCTCTAGTTAATGCATATCTAACTGGTCTTCCATTAACCGCAAGTGTCATTGCTGCAGTCAATGGCTCTATAACAACATCTTGTTTATTTCCAAATCCACCACCAATATATGGCTTTATAACCCTTATTCTTCCCAATGACAACCCTAATGCCTGTCCTACTATCCTTCTTACAATATGTGGTATTTGAGTAGAAGTTACTATTACAATTCTTCCATCTGACTCCATAAAAGCATATGCACTATGATTTTCCAGATGACAATGTTGTACAGTACTAGTATTAAATTTACCTGTAAATACTTTGTCAGCTTCCTTTAACTCTATTTCTACGTCTCCTACTTCATTGCCAAAAGAGCTAATAATATTATTTTGTCTTTCTTCATGTATTATTGGAGCACCTTCTTTTATAGCTTCTTCCTGGTCCATTACAAATGGTAACACTTCATATTCTACATCTATAAGTTTTATAGCTTTTAGAGCTATTATTTCATCTATGGCTACAACTGCCGCCACTGGTTCTCCATAAAAGCGAACTTTATCAGTAATGATTAATCTATCTTCTACATCTCTATGTGCTTCATCAAAGGTCCAAGGGTGTCCAGCCGTTGCAAATTTTATTTTTGGTAAATCTTGATAAGTAATTACTGCTTCGACACCTTCTAAACTTTTTGCTTTAGAAACATCAATACTTCTTATTTTTGCATGGGCATAAGGACTTCTAAGCACCTTTCCTATTAGCATTTCCCTTTCAAAATAGTCATCCGCATACTTAGCCTTCCCTGTAACCTTTGCCACACCATCTAATCTAGATACACTACTACCTATTACCTTATAACTCATAATTCTCTTTAGCAAGATTATAATCCTACTAAAGCACCTCCCTTTATTCTTACTGATTAATTAGTCACAAAAATATATAACTATACAAACTTTTTAGTGTTTTCTATAACTTTAATTCTCTACCTACGTAATTTCCTTTTTCATTACTTACCAATTTTCCATCCTTTACAATAAATCTTCCCCTTGAAATAGTCGTAATTACTTTACCTTTTACATCTAGTCCTTCATACAAATTGTAGTCACAATTAGAATGAGAGTATTTTATTTTATGCCTATCTAAAGGGTCAAATATTACAACATCAGCATCTGATCCTGGGAGTAACGTTCCTTTTTTAGGATATAAACCATGAATCTTTGCTGGATTCTTTGTAAATTTATCAATTATTTTATCACCAAACATTGCATACAATAAATTAAAAGAATATTCTATTCCTCCTATTCCCATAGGAATTAAATCTAAAGTTTCTCTTGCTTTTTCATTAGATTTAAATGGACAATGATCAGTACCTATCACACTAACATGCTCTATATTTTTTCTTAATTCATCAATTTCTTCTAAAGATCTAAGAGGTGGCGTTAAGGTATATAGAAAGCCATCGTTTAATAAATAATTATCTTTAGATAAATAAAAGTATTGAGGGCAGCTTTCTATAAATAAATTTTTATTTATTAAGCTTTTATATAAATCCATAATTCGTCTTAAAGATTCTCCTGAACTAAGGTGTACAATATACATATATCCATCCATATTCTTAGTCATTTCAGCTAAAGTTAAAACTTCTGTAGTCTCACATAATGTGGGTCTATTTTCTTCATGAAATCTTACTGGAAACTTTCCTTCTCTGATTAACTCTTCATTTTCACTATGAGATATAAGTATAACTTTCATTTTTTTTGAAATTTTTAGTAAATTACCGATAGTTCTTAAGCCAGTTTTTCTATTACTGGAACTATAAGTAGTAAAGAATTTTATGCTACAAATTCCCTTCTTTTTAATCTCCTCAATAAATAGTTCTTCATTATCCTGAAAATTTGCAATAGTACTATGAAATCCATAATCTATAACAGAAACCTTTGCCTTTCTTTTTCTGTCTACAAAAGCTTTTTTTAACTCTTCAATATTTTTTACAGGATCTAAAAAATCTATAAATGTTGTAATTCCACCATATGCAGCTACTATAGAACCATTGTAAAAATCATCAGCAGAAACCTCATTACCCACACTAAGCTGAAAATGTACATGAGGATCTATAAATCCTGGTAATACATAATTTCCTTTTGCATCATAAATATCTTTTGATAAGAAAATATCCTTTGACAGGTTTTTAATAATCCCATTATCAATGTACAAATTTCCTTTAATAAATTCCCCTTCCACATATATATTTCCATTGACTATAGCCAAATCATAACAATTCAAAATATCAACCCCATACATTTACTTTATACTAATATTTTACAATTATATTCTTTTAATCACTATAATATGTTATTTCACCAATAGAAATTACTGATATCATATATTTAATTAAATTCTCTAATACGGATGTTGATAATTTTCATTGTAATAGATTACATTATTTTTAAAATCCCACTATACAAAACTTTAAAAAAGTATTATACTGTTAGTGATTTGATGAATTATTGAAAATATTTTGTATATTTTTAATGTTAAACTTATTTAGTAAGGGGGTATTTTTTAAGTGTGTTGTAACTTAGAAAAAAATCAAATGTTTAAGGAATTAGAAGATTTTATTAATTCCTTACCTAGCAAAGATGGAGCTTTAATAGAGGTTTTACATAAAGCTCAGCATATCTTTGGATATCTACCTAAGGAAGTTCAAACTTTCGTCGCTAATAAACTTAATTTACCTATATCTAAAGTTTATGGTGTTGTAACATTTTACTCATTTTTCACTACAGAACCTCGTGGTAAAAATGTAATAAACGTGTGCATGGGTACTGCATGTTTTGTTCGTGGTGCTGGAGATGTTCTTAAAGAATTTGAAAAAGAACTAGGTATTAAATCTGGACAAACTACAGAAGACATGAAATTTACACTAGGTTCTTTGAGATGCGTTGGTGCTTGTGGTCTAGCTCCCGTTTTAACCATAAATGATAAGGTTTACGGTCACTGTACTCCAGACCAAGTAAAAAGTATATTAGCTGAATATGAGTAGAATTAGGAGGTAACAAAGTTGAATAAAATAAATTCCTTTGAAGAACTAAACAAAATTTATCAGGAATACAAATCATCCCTTGATATTAGAAAAGCAGCTGGTATCGATGGCTTTATTTGTGAAAAAAATAACTATAAGAAAGAAATACTTATTTGTGGAGGAACCGGATGTAAGTCTGCACAAAGTGATTTAATTAAAGATAACCTTGAAAAAGAAATTAATAAGTTAGGTTTGGAAGGTGAAGTATACGTTTCCATAACTGGTTGTTTCGGTTTCTGTGAAAAAGGTCCTATAGTAAAAGTTACTCCAGATGACGTATTTTATGTTCACGTAACTCCTGAGGATGCTGAAGAAATTATAAGTGAACATATTGTTAATGGAAATGTTGTACAAAGATTGCTTTACGAAGAGCCAACTATAAAAGAAAGAGTTACGACTCAAGATGAAATGACCTTCTATAAGAAACAAGTAAGAATAGCTCTTAGAAATTGTGGATTAATAAATCCAGAAAGTATTGATGAATATATTGCTGAAAAAGGATATTTAGCTCTTGGAAAGTGCCTAACAAAATATACTCCTGATGACATAATAAATATTATGTTAAAATCTGGACTAAGAGGAAGAGGCGGCGGCGGCTTTCCTACCGGAAAGAAGTGGCAATTTGCAAAAGGCTATGATGCTGATCAAAAATATATTATTTGTAATGCCGATGAGGGTGACCCAGGTGCATTCATGGATCGTTCAATTTTAGAAGGAGATCCAAATAGTGTTCTTGAAGCTATGGCTATTGCTGGTTATGCTATAGGTGCTACTAAAGGTAATATCTATATTAGAGCTGAGTATCCACTAGCAATTCAAAGACTTAGAATCGCTATAAATCAAGCTAGAGAATATGGACTCCTTGGTGAAAATATACTAAATTCAGGCTTTGATTTTGATATTGAAATTAAATACGGAGCTGGTGCCTTTGTATGCGGTGAAGAAACTGCTCTTATTCACTCAATAGAAGGTAACCGTGGAGAACCAACAAATAAACCACCATTCCCTGCTGAATCTGGACTTTGGAATAAGCCAACTTGCGTTAATAACGTTGAAACTTTAGCGAATATTCCAGCTATTATTAATAATGGTCCAGATTGGTTTAGTTCAATCGGCACTAAATCTTCCGCTGGTACTAAGGTTTTTGCTCTTGCTGGTAAAATTAATAACGTTGGTCTTGTAGAAGTGCCTATGGGAACAACCTTAAGAGAAATTCTTTTCGAAGTAGGCGGAGGAATTAAATTTGATAAAGAATTCAAAGCTGTTCAAACAGGAGGCCCTTCTGGTGGATGTATTCCTAAAGAATTTTTAGATACTCCTATTGACTTTGATTCTTTAAGTGCTATCGGTTCTATGATGGGATCTGGTGGAATGATAGTAATGGATGAAGACAACTGTATGGTTGATATAGCTAAATTCTATTTAGAGTTTACAAAAGAAGAATCTTGTGGTAAATGTACACCTTGTAGGATTGGTAACACTCGATTACTTGAAATTCTTGAAAGAATATCAAAGGGTGAAGGTGATTTAAGTGATCTAGATAAGCTTCAAGAGCTTAGTAACACTATAAAAGATACTTCACTTTGTGCTTTAGGACAAACTTCTCCTAACCCTATTCTTAGTACAATGAAATATTTCTATGATGAATATAGAAGTCACGTTGTAGATAAAATTTGTCCAGCAGGAGTTTGTAAGGACCTTATGAAATTTGTTATTACTGATAGATGTATTGGCTGTACTAAATGTGCAAGACAATGTCCAGTTGGATGTATCCAAGGTAAAGTTAAGACTAAGCATGTAATTGAATATAGTAAATGCATTAAATGTGGTGCATGTAAATCTAGCTGTCCAGTTGATGCAATAGATCTAGTTTAATAATTTAAAAGAGGTGAAAGTATTGAGTTTAGTTACACTTAAAATAAATAATAAAGAAATATCAGTGGAGCAAGGAACCACAATTCTTGATGCTGCACGTAAGCTTAATATAAAAATTCCTACCCTTTGCTACCTAAATCTTCATGATAAAAAGACAACTAATAAACCTGGTTCTTGTAGAGTTTGTGTAGTTGATGTGGAAGGAAGAAAAAATTTAGCACCATCTTGTTGTACAGCTGTTGCTCCAGGTATGGTTGTTAATACTAGTACTCCAAGAGTAATAGCGGCAAGAAAAACTATAATTGAACTTTTATTATCAGACCATTCTATGAATTGCTTAACTTGTCAAAAAAATTTAAATTGTGAACTCCAAGAGCTTGCTAGTACTTATGGAGTAACTAATTTAAAATATACTGGTTCAAAATCTGTAGCTGTAAAAGAACTTGAAAATCCATCTATAGTAAGAGATACTTCCAAATGTATTTTATGTAGAAGATGCGAAGCTGTTTGTAGCCAAGTTCAAAAGGTTGGTGCAATTGGACCAATAAATAGAGGTTTTAATACCACTATAAGCACCGCATTCTTTGAAGATCTAAATAATAGCGCTTGTACTTTATGTGGTCAATGTATAAATGTCTGTCCTACTGGGGCCTTAATGGAAAGAGATAATACTATAGATGTATTAAACGCTATAGGTGATAAAGATAAATATGTAGTAGTTCAAACTGCTCCGGCTGTTCGTGCAGCACTTGGAGAAGAATTTGGTATTAAAGAAGGTGCTGTTACTGGTAAGATGGTTGAATCACTAAGAGAACTTGGGTTTGATAAGGTTTATGATACTGATTTTGCAGCAGATCTAACTATTATGGAAGAAGCAACAGAATTTCTAGGAAGATATAAGAGTGGTGAAAATCTTCCTATGATTACTAGTTGTTGTCCTGGATGGATTAATTTCATAGAAAAACACTATGGGAACCTATTAAATCTTCCATCAACATGCAAATCTCCTCAACAAATGTGGGGAGCTATTGCAAAAACATACCTTGCTGAAAAATTGGGTATACCATCGGAAAAACTTTTTGTTGTATCTGTAATGCCATGTGTTGCTAAAAAATTTGAAGCTAACAGAGAAGAATTTGTCAATGAAAATGATAATCCAGACATCGATGTAGTTATAACTACAAGAGAATTAGCTAAGATGATTAAACGTTCTGGATTAGAATTTTCTACTCTACCTTCTTCTGATTTTGATACTATTATGGGTGAATCTACTGGTGCTGGGGTTATTTTCGGAACTAGTGGTGGAGTTATGGAGGCTGCTTTACGTACTGCTTATGAATGGATTACAAATAGTACTTTAGAAGAACTTGATTTTAAATCTGTTAGAGGTCTAGATGGAATCAAAGAAGCTTCATTAGTTATTGATGGTAACACTATTAATATAGCTATTGTAAATGGACTTGCAAATGCAAAGAATTTGTTAGATAATATAGAAGATACATCTAAAAAATATCACTTCATTGAAGTTATGGCATGTCCAGGAGGATGTATAAACGGTGGTGGTCAACCATATTCTAATGAGCAATATTCATTAATAGAAAAAAGAATGAATGCTCTTTATAGTGAGGATGCTAATAAGGTTATAAGAAAATCTCATGAAAACCCTGAGATAATAAAGCTTTATGATGAGTTCCTTGGAAAACCTAATGGAGAAAAATCTCACCATTTACTTCATACTCACTATATAAATAGATAAACACCTTAATTTAGTTATTAGTTATTAGTCCCTAACTAATATAAATATAAACATAAAAATGATGGTATAAANNTTTATACCATCATTTTTATGTAGTTCCTTATTTACAATTATAAAAATTAAAAACATATAAAGTAATATTATCCTAAGTTATAAAAGAATGTTACAAATACTGGAACTAAAGAACTTAATATAACTCCATTTATAAATGCTATTACAGCTATCTCTGGATTTGTTGCTTTAGATATAAGTGGTAATGTTGTATCCATAGAAGTTGCTCCTGCAGGTGCTATGGCAGTGTAGCCATTCAGTTTTTTAGCTAATATTGGAATTGAAATAACTGTTATCATCTCACGGAATACATTTGTTAAAAATGCTATAGCTCCTAAAGTATCTCCACCCATTTCTTTAAGCATTACTCCTGATAAGCTATACCATCCAAATCCTGAACCTATAGCTAAGCTTTCATTAAGAGCCATATTAAATAGGAATCCTACTAAAAGTCCTCCTAATAAACTACCTACAATTCCTCCAAATGGTACTAACAAAACCTTAAATCCTGCCTTTTTTAGATCTTTAAATATGGTCTTGTTGCCACCTACATCTATGCCAACTAAAAAGATTAAAACAAATAACGAAATGGATGCAAGATTATCAATACTACTCATTATTTCTGGTGGAAACACAAAATAACCACAACCCATTCCAACTAATATAGATACTATTATTATGTACGTCATATTACTTGTCCTCCCCACATGCCTCATTTAAAAGCTCACTACACTCTTCAATTACAACATTTCCATCTTCTACAATCTCTGCATTTAAAATTTCACTATGAATTTCAGTAACCACTTTTTCATTTTCTATGATTTCCACATTTAAGATTGATTCTTCCTTGGTTAATTGATTCTCCTTAGGCATAAACTTTTCTGATAAAATATACACAAGTACTATACTTACACCTATTGTAGCTACTGCAAATAAAAAAGACTTTAACCCTATGGTCGGAAGATTTTTTATTATGCTTTTATCGGCTCCTATAGAAGCTCCCATAGAAAATAATAAGAATATTACACCAAGTTGTTGTAATTTACCATTTATTATTTTCCCCTTTTCACCTAATTTTAGAAAGTAACCTATAATGGCACCGAGTATTAATGCAATTAAAATTTCCATATGTCCCCCTCCTTTACCACGTTATTATATCATAGATTTGGAAACAGTTACATTATATTTAGATTATTTTTATTATATTTAACTTTATACCTTTATACATGAAATTATTTGTAATAATAATGATAAATATATTTAATCTTGAATATATATAGGATATATTAAAAATTGATAAATAAGGAGTTATAATATGAAGAACATCTTTATGCCTTACTATATTAACGGTGATACTATTAGAGATATGTATAAAATAGCTATAAATAGATATGAAAACATTGAAATAAGTGGAAAAAGAGAAGAAACTACAATTCAAGCTACTCTACCATTGTCTGAACTAACTTGTGGAAAAATTATTCAAGGTTCCGCTACAGTGACTTTATCTAAAAGCACTCAAAGAAAATCAATAGATGAAATAGAAAATTCATCTATTAATTTATTTATAAATCTAGAAACTTTATTAAATCGAAACAATGCAATCAAATCTTTAAAATCAAATAATGACTTAAATACAATTTCTCCTGGCGATATTGTAGAGTTCCAGTGTACTATAGAAAAATCAGATAGTACTTTAGAACTTTTAAGAAATACATTAGAATTACTTGAGTTTCAACAAATAACTTCTGATATAGATAATACCTCTATGATTAATTGGATAAAAAGAAATATAAAATCTTTAACAGAAGATAAAGTATTAAAATATCCTACCTCCTTTCCTTTTGATTCAGATACTTTAGTTATTACTTCTGTTTGTAGTAAACATGCATCTATGGACATAGAGTGTTATATTGGTAGACCTTGTACAATTGTCGGTGAAATAGCAAGTTATGACTATCCTCAGTCAAATCATAATATTATTGATAGCAACCCTTTAGTATCTAAATTATTATGGGGTTTTATTACATCTCATAGCAACTATAAAGACTTTGTTTCTCATTTAAACTATAACAACGAATTTCCTTCTGATAAGAGAGTGTTGGAAATTGTACCTTTTATAATTTATATGTAATAAATATATTTTATGGTAATATTTTAATATTATACTAATATTAATAATTATATCTATTAATATTAGGGGGATTTATATGGACAAGTATTTTAAACTTAGTGAAAATGGAACTAACGTAAAGCGTGAAATTGTTGCTGGAATTACTACTTTTCTAACAATGGCTTACATTATTGCTGTAAATCCTAATTTCCTTAGTACTGCTATGGGTGATGGTACTGCTGGAGCACTTGTAACTGCTACATGTCTAGCTGCGGGACTTACTACTATACTCATGGGACTATATGCTAACGCACCTTTTGCACTGGCATCTGGTATGGGACTTAACGCCTTCTTCGCATTTACAGTATGCGGTGCCATGGGTGTTCCATGGCAAGTAGCACTTACTGCTGTTTTTGTAGAAGGTATAATTTTCATCATTCTATCTGTAACTAGAGTGCGTGAAGCTGTGGTTAATTGTATTCCACTTACAATGAAGCATGCTGTTACTGCTGGTATTGGACTTTTTATTGCTTTTATAGGTTTAACAGGTGCTAGTATTGTAGTATCTAATGAAGCTACCCTTGTATCGCTAGGTTCTATGGTAGCTCCTAGCGCTATAATCGCAGTTATTGGCATTCTTATTATAGCTGTTTTGAACTCTAAAAATATTAAGGGAGCTATGCTTTGGTCCATTCTGATTTGTTCTATAATTGGTTGGATATATGCAGTTATAAATCCTGAAGGAGCTACTGCCGCTGGCATATATCTTCCAAATGGATTATTCAAATATGAATCTATCAAATCAATTGCATTCAAGCTTGACTTCTCCGTATTCACTAATAGTTCAGCTCTTCTTAATTTTATAACAATTTGTCTTACTTTCTTGTTTGTAGATTTTTTTGATACAGTTGGTACTTTAGTTGGTGTATGCTCTAAGGCAAATATGTTAGATAAAGATGGTAATGTACCAATGGCAAGAAAGGCTCTACTAGTAGATGCTATAGGAACCACCTTTGGTTCTTTAGTTGGAGTTTCAACCGTTACTACTTATGTAGAAAGCGCAGCTGGAGTTAGTGAAGGTGGAAGAACTGGACTAACAGCTGTTACTACGGGTATTCTATTCTTATTGGCAATGTTCCTATCTCCAATATTTATATCTATACCTGGTTGTGCTACAGCTCCTTGCTTAATTTGGATTGGTTTTATGATGTTAGAAAGTGTTATGAAAATAGACTTTACAGATTTTACTCAAGGCTTCCCTGCATTCATTACTATAGCTGCAATGCCATTATGTTATAGTATCGGTGATGGTCTTACCCTTGGAGTTCTTTCATATACATTAATAAACTTATTAAATAACATATTTGGTAAGAAAGAAAATAAAAAACCAATCTCAATAGTAATGTATATTCTATCCATCATATTTATACTAAAACTTATATTTATGTAATTTATGTTTTAGTTATAATTAATTTAAAAAGGTAACCGCTGAAAATTTTTCAGTGATTACCTTTTGTATATCTATATATCCATAAGATTTCTTCTATAATTCATATATAACCTTCTTAGTCTTATCATATCTTCATCTACAATTAATTGTAACTCAGATAATTCTTTATAATTTTTATCATTAATTGCTTCTCTCATTTGAGTAAATAAGCTTTTACTTACATAATTATCTTTCATAAGTTTTTCTCTTAGCTTATTTATTTCACTCCATTTTTCAAGATCATACTCCATAAAATCATCCCCATTAGATCTTCTAATATTTCTAATTTCATTAGAATAGTTCGGAAGAATTCTATGCTCTAACTCAGTAGTCCATCTTTCAAGTACAGCTTCCTTATATCCTTTAATTACTTTATTAGTTATTACTCCATCTTTAGTTAAAACATGTACTCTGAATTCATCTTCAAAAGCTAATAAATTTTCATATACAGTACTTGGCGCCTTACCAAAATACTCTTCTCTTTCTGCCTCTGTATAGAATTCAAATACATCTTCTTCACTTCTATAACATCTGCTTTCCTCTAGGTAAGAAGTTTTTTCTCCTGGTTTTTTAGAAAGTTCTGCTAAAAGTTCTTCTCTACTTTTATTATTTGTAACTACATAGCTTATTCCATCTACCATAGATATTATAACTGAAGATAATACTAAATAAATATTTGTATTAGGATTTGGTGATCTCAACTCAAACCTAGTAGCCATTGGATTAATTGCATCTCTCACTAGTCCAACAAGGATAGTTCTATTTCTTGAAGGCACATCTTTAGTAAATCCTAATGAAGTTACTATACATACTGGCGCTTCAAAACCTGGTTTTAATCTTTGTAATGCATCATAGTTTGAAGAAACAAAGGGATTTATTACTTCATAATTCTTTAATACCCCCATTATTGCTCCATATCCTACCTCACTTAAAAAGTCTTTTTCAGCATAACTATGGAATAGATTCATCATCTTACCATTTTTAAGCTTTAAAGTAACGCCTACATGTAAATGTTCTCCATTTCCTGCTACTTCTTCAATTGGTTTAGCTTGGAATGTAACTTCGAGACCATTCTTTCTAAAAGTTTCTTTGATTAAACCTCTTACCAAAAGCTCATTATCACAAGTTTGAAGAGCTGTAGAAAACTTCCAATCCACTTCTAATTGTTCCATTATGTGAGTTAGAACTCCTGATTCAGATAGTTTAGCTTTAACTCCCCCTACTTCTTTATGCCCCATTTCTGGTTCTAGACCATATTTAGCTAATAAATCTAAAGATTTTTCTAATGCTGTTCTTACAGGACCCTTGGTTCTCTTCCAGTACTGCTCCTTTAATACTTGCGATGTGGATAATTCTTCTATTTCAGCTAATTCATTTGGAGTATTTACCCAAAACTCTAATTCTGTTGCTGCTGTGATACTTACATCCTCTATCTCATCATAGTTAATGTCAAAGTTAGCTAAAAACTGTGGATTTTCTTCAAATAACTTCATCATGGAAACTCTAAAGTGATCTACAGAATTTTTTAGTATATACCTAGAATCTACGGCAATATCTTCATGATATAAGTGACATGGCATTCTAATAGTTCCTACTGGTTTATTTGTTTCTTCATCTATATAATCATAATTGTAATCTACATACCAATTACAAGTTAAATCAACCTTCATATCTACCTTTGCATTATTAAGGGTAGCTATTCCCGGTAATATTACAGATGATCCATCAGTCTGGACAGCTGTACCATGTAAAAATGTCTCAATATCTTCTATGAAATTTTTAACAGGAATTTTTTCGTCTGTATCATTACCTAAAAAGTCAATACCAACTAGAGAAACAAATTTTATTTCCTTATACTGCTGAAGTATTTTTAGTAACTCCTCTTTATTTTGTTTATTAGTAGGTATTACAAATAATAAACTCATATAATATAAGCCCCCTTTTATAATTGTGTTCAATATTTGCATTATAGCATAATATAAAAATAATGAATATAATCAATTTTATTAACAATAAGTTAATATATATAGTTATTTATCGCTTTTTTATTAACAATATATTAATTTTTTACTTTTTGTTAATATATAATCCTTTACATTGCAAGTTAAACCTTTTCACCTTTCGTAAAATATTTAATTAACCCAATATAAAATTCGCCTAAATATTTTAATATTTATAATATTTTTTCTCATTCAAATTATTCTTTCTATTAATTATAAAATTCATACAAAATTTAGAACTCTAAAATTACCCAATATATTGACATAACTTTAATAGAATTATACTATTAATTTATTGGCTAAAGTTGACTAAATTTAATAAATATATAGTTTATATAAGAAATTAAGGAGAATAGATTTATGAAATTATTATTTTTCGATACTGAAACTACTAGTATAAAACCAGGTAATATATGTCAATTGTCATATATTACTGTTGATACTAGCACAAAACCTCAAACAACAGTAGGTAAAAATTATTTCTTCACTGTAGAAGAAATGAGTGAAAGTGCTGAAGCTGTACATGGCTTTTCTTTAGAAAAGCTCTACGAACTGAGTAATGGAAAATATTTCGAAGATACTTATGAGGAATTTATAGATGATTTTATCAATAGTGATATAATTATTGGACACAATGTTCAATTTGATATTAAATTTTTAAAAAGTGAACTAGAATTTTTAGATATTCCTTTTAATCCTAAAGGTTCATTTTGTACTATGTCATATTATAAAGAAATATGTAAAGCTACTAATTCTAGAGGCTTATTAAAAAATCCTTCTCTTGGAGAAGTGATAAACTTTTTAAACCTTAAGGAAGATTCTCTTCAAAATAAATGCACTTCTCTATTTGGTGAGACATCTGGCTACCATGATGCAAGATTTGACACAACTTGTGCTTATATGTTAGTAATTCAAGGAATAAAATCTGGATTAATTCCTCCAAAATTTTTTACTAATATGTTACAATTTAAGTAATACTGTGAATTAAAACTTTTATTTTAGGAGTGATTTAAATGATAGCTATTAAAAATGTTACTATCCACACTATGACGGAAGATGAAATTATTAAAAATGGTATTATATTAATTGATAATGGCAAAATATGCAACCTTGGTTCAAACATAGCAATTCCTGAAAACATAGAAATTATCGATGGGAAAAACGGCTTTTTAATGCCAGGTATTATTGATGCTCATTGTCATATTGGAATGTGGGAAGATGGATTAGGATTTGAAGGTAGTGATGGAAATGAAACTACTGATCCAGTTACACCTCATCTTAGAGCTATAGATGCAATAAATCCTGTGGACAAATGTTTTCAAGAAGCATTAGAGGCTGGTATTACAACTGTAGCAACTGGTCCTGGAAGTGCTAATGTAATAGGTGGAACCTTCGCAACTATGAAAACTTATGGAAAAACTATAGATGATATGGTTATTAATGAGTGTACTGCTATGAAATCTGCCTTTGGAGAAAACCCTAAGCGAGTTTATAGCGGTAAAAAAGTTACTCCAAGTACTAGAATGGCTACCGCAGCTATCCTTCGTGAAAATTTAATAAAAGCTAAAAATTATGTAGAAAAACAAGAAGCCTTCAAAAAAGGTAATGATAAAGCTCCAGACTTTGACATGAAGTTAGAAGCCTTAGCAAAGGTCATCAGAAAGGAAATTCCATTGAAATCTCATGCTCACAGAGCTGATGATATTCTTACTGCTATTAGAATAGCTAAAGAATTTGATTTAAACCTTTCTTTGGAACATTGTACTGAAGGACATTTAATAACCGAAAGCCTTAAAGATGAACATATAAAATCTATAATTATAGGTCCAAGCTTATCTGATAGAAGTAAAGTAGAACTGAAAAATTTAACATTTAAAACTCCTATGATTTTAAACAAAGCTGGAATAAAGGTTTCCATTATGACAGATCATCCTGTAATTCCACTTCAATATATATCTCTATGCGCTGCCCTTGCTGCTAGAGAAGGAATGGATGAAGAAGAGGCTTTAAGATCTATTACCATAAATCCAGCACGTGCAATAAATGCTGATCATAGAGTTGGTAGCATTGAAATAGGAAAAGATGCAGACATTATAATATATAATGGACATCCTTTTGATCTTAGAAATACTGTTAAACTGGTAATGATTGATGGTACAGTAGTTAAAAATCAATTCTAATTTAATTAGTGATTAATTTATGTATATAAATAAAATATAACAGAATATTATTAGGGGATTCCTTATTTAGAGTATGCCTAGTTACATTGATATGTAGCTAGGTATATTTTATTATTACATATTCCACTTCTTATCTTTACAATTCTACCATAACTTACATTTACAAATCTTAGGTTAATTTGTGGACTTTAGTTTTAAATTTTGTATAATACTAATTACAGCATGAAACAATCTTTTTATAGATAAAACCTTATTCTTTAATCATTTTATATTGTATATATTAAATTTTATTTTATAAAAAATATATGCAAATTTTAAGGAGGTAAGATTATTGATAGATAACATTAAAAAGAATTTAATTATTATTCCTTTAAGTATTTTAGTACTATCAATTGTGGCTTTAATTTTATTAAATATAGGTGCAGCTACAATACCCTATAAAACATATTCAGATTTTTTACTGGATTTAGAAATTAATAATATATCTAAAGTATCCATGTCTCAAACACCTAAAATTACCGTTGTGGATAAATTTGGAAGTAAATATTCTACAGATAATCCTAATAGTAATACGCTTAAAGAAACTCTTTTAAAAGAAGGTATTTCAGTTGAAAGCTCATCAACTTTACCAACAAATCAACGTATAGCAGTTATATTCCTCAGCCTTTCTGCTGTAACTACTATATTTATGGCTATAAAAAGGAATAGTTCTGGTGGATCAATGACTTCTATTACTGCAATTGATGGACAAAGTGTTTCTAAGGATAAATTTAGATTTAATTCTGTAGCTGGTAATGATGAAGCTAAAGAAAGTTTAAAGGATATAGTAGATTTTCTTAAAAATCCAGAAAAATATGCTTCTTACGGCGCAAGAATGCCTAAAGGTGTAATTCTTTATGGAGATCCCGGAACTGGGAAAACTCTATTAGCAAAAGCTATAGCTGGTGAAGCTAATGTTCCTTTCTATGCTGTATCTGGTTCAGACTTTGTTCAAATGTATGTTGGAGTAGGTGCAAGTAGAATTAGAAATTTATTCAAGAAAGCTAAGACTCATGGTAAAGCTGTTATTTTTATAGATGAAATCGATGCTATAGGTAAGCAACGTAGTTCTAATAAATCTGGTAATTCTGATGAAAAGGATCAAACCTTAAATGCTCTGCTAACTGAGATGTCAGGATTTAAAGAAAGTGAAGGTATTGTAGTTATAGCAGCTACTAATAGACTTGATATATTAGATGAAGCTCTTTTAAGACCTGGTAGATTCGATAGACATATAGAGGTGTCTCTTCCAGATATTAATGCAAGAGAAAAAATATTAAACCTTCACTTTAAAAATAAACCAGTAAGTGATATGAACATAAGAGATATCGCACATAATACAGCCTATTTTTCTGGTGCTAAATTAGAAAATTTAGTAAATGAAGCTGCTATAATTGCATGCAAAGAAGATGCCCCATATATCACTGGTGAACATATGGATAAAGCCTTTTCAATAGTAGTTGCTGGTCATGAAAAATTAGATAAAGAAGCTCTTAAAGAAGAAGATATGAAAATTACTGCTTACCATGAAGTTGGACATGCATTGATTTCCTACTTAAAGGTTCCAGAAGAAAAAATCTCTAAAATAACTATAATCCCTACCTCTAAGGGTGCAGGTGGATACACTTTGACTATAGGTGAAGATAACACCTACACTAATCTAGATTATTTAAAAAGAAAAATCATGGTTTTATTGGGTGGAAGAGCTGCCGAAGAAATTATCTTTGGCGAAGAAAAAATAACTACAGGAGCCTTCAATGATTTAAAGAAAACTACCAATATAGTTAATAATATGGTATGTGAATATGGTATGGGAAAATCTGTAGGTCTTTTAAGACTTTCAGAAATGCAAGGAATATCTACTGATTATTATACTACAGTAGTATTGGAAGAGTGTAAATCTGTACTGGATGAATTGTATAACGAAGTTAAAAACACCTTAAATAATAATTTAGATTTATTAGTTAAGCTATCTGAAGAATTACTTTTAAAAGAAACTCTATATACTGATGACATTCTTAATCTAATATATGGTAAAACAAGCTAATCTATGCACAATAGTCTTTGAAACCTAGGGGTATTTCCTTAGGTTTTTATTTTAATGCTAATTATTAGTGTAGCATACCTGTACTTATATATATAAAAAGGCATGAAACCATTTTGAATTTCTAGGTTTCATACCTTTTATATTTTATATAGGTAATATTATATGTTATATATTAGATAAGTTTCACCTGAAATTAAAGCTTATCTAGTTATATATCGTTTAAAATACTATTGTAGCTTAGATAGCTCTACTGCTAGTTTTGCTCCAACCTTAGCATTATTAAATACTAATTGAATGTTAGATTCTAAACTTGATCCTCCTGTAATCTCTTTAACCTTAGAAAGTAAGAATGGTGTACTTTCTTTTCCTACTATCCCTTTTTCTTCCGCTTCCTTAACAGCTGTTTCTATAGCATTATTAATTGTATCATAGTCCATTTCAAATTCTTCTGGTATTGGGTTTGCAACAACCATACCACCCTCTAAACCTAAATCCCATTTAGCCTTTAATGCTTTTGCAAGGATTTCTTCACTATCCATTTTATAGTCTACTTTAAATCCAGATTTTCTTGTGTAGAATGCTGGTAATTCTTCTGTTTGGAATCCTACCACAGGTACTCCCTTAGTTTCTAAGTATTCACGAGTTAACCCTATATCAAGAATAGATTTACACCCAGCACATACTACAGCTACGTCAGTCATAGCTAATTCTTCAAGGTCAGCTGATATATCCATAGTCTGTGCAGCACCTCTATGAACTCCTCCAATTCCACCTGTAGCAAATACCTTAATTCCAGCAAGTGCTGCAATAATCATTGTAGATGCAACTGTAGTAGCTCCATTTAGTTTATTAGCAACTATAAAAGGTATATCCCTTCTGCTAGTTTTTATTACTCCAGAAGTTTTTCCTAAAAACTCAACTTCTTCAGTTGTTAATCCAACCTTTAATTTTCCTTCAAGAATAGCTATAGTTGCTGGGATTGCTCCATTTTCTCTAATTATGCTTTCCACTTTTAATGCAGTTTCTACATTTTTAGGGTAAGGCATTCCATGAGATATTATAGTTGATTCTAAAGCAACTACTGGCTTTCCTTCCATTAATGCTGCTTTTACCTCTGGGTTTATATCTAAATATTTTTCTAACATTATTTAATCTCCTCCAATTTTTTATTTATATTTTCCAAAGACATATTTGGATTAATAGTATCTTTATGAGTAATTGCCAGTGAAGAACAGGCTGAAGCAACCTTCAAAGTATGTATTAAATCAAAATTATTCATACTTGAGTATACTAATCCAGCAACAAAAGCATCCCCTGCACCGTTAGCATTGACAACTTTAACTTTAGGTGGAGTAAATAATCCTTTGCTTATCCCATCATTATAATATACTCCTTCTTCACCTAGACTTATAAATACATTTTTTACACCTAAGTTCAAAAAGTAATCACTAACTTTTTCCACCTCATCCATAGTACTAATTTTCATTCCAGATAAAATCTCAGCTTCAATTTTATTAGGTTTTATTGTATGAAACTTATGAATGATGTCCTTTACCTTAACTGCCTTAGATGATGATACTGTATCTAAGAAAAATTTTGTATTTTTAAAGTTATTAACTACATACTCTATTACTTCCTTAGGAATATTAGTGTCTATAATACATATTCTAGAACTTTCAATTACTGATTTTTTAGTTTTAATAAATTCTATGGTCATCTTATCATAGATATCCATGGATGAAATTGCTACTTTCATATCTCCAGAATAATCAAGAACAGACATATATACAGATGTAGATTCTCCATCTAATTTAAGGCTATATTCTAAATCTAAACCAATTTCTCTGCCTTCATCTATAATCTTACGACCATACATATCATTACCAATAACAGAAATTAGTTTTGTAGAAACTTCTAATCTACACAAATTTTCACCTATATTCCTACCAACCCCACCTAAAGAAAATTTTATATTTCCAGGGTTAGAATCATTAAGTCTTAACTCATCATTAGAAAATCCTACTATATCTATATTAGTTCCCCCTATTATAGATACAAAATTTTCTTTACTCATTACATATCCTCTACCTGAGATATATCCTTTTTTTATAAGGTTTCCTATATGTACTCCTACAGATGACCTAGTAATCTTAAGAATATCTGCTATTTCATTTTGAGATATTAAGGGGTTATCCTTTATAAGATTTAATATTTCTTCTTCTCTATTTGTCATCATTTTCTCCTCTTAATATTTGCTTATTTTATAAAGATTTGCTTACTTAATTTTAGCATACTATAAAAATTAATGCAATAATATTTTATTGATAAATTTTAATGCAATAAATTTATATTTAGTTTTGCTCACTATAATATTCCTTAAAATTTGTAATTTATTACGGGTATGGAATTATATTATCTAAATTTATGTAAATAATACCTTAATATTAGACAATGTATGCATTATTTTCTATTTAATTTTTAATTTATCCACTATAGTTTTAATTATTCTTAAATCATATAAACAATTCAATATATTGCGCCATAAAGATTTTCGAGTTATAATAAAGTTTGTACTATAGGAGTCATTAATACAATGTCTTTATAATTTATACTATAGGAATGGAGGAATATTATGGGACTATTAACTTTTAAACGAGGCATTCATCCGCCTCACGGAAAACATTTTTCAGAAAAAAAAGAAATTGAAACCTATCTTCCAAAGGGTGATTTAGTGTTCCCTATGAGCCAACATATAGGGGCTCCATGTGAACCTATTGTAAAAAAGGGAGATAAAGTTGTAGTTGGACAAAAAATTGGTGCAAGCACATCTTTTGTTTCATCTAATATCTATTCTAGTATATCTGGAATAGTTAAAAATGTAACACCTATGCTTACCTCAAATGGTTCGAAGGTTATGAGCGTTATTATTGAAAACGATAATACCTATGAAGAAATAGCCTATACACCACACGAAAATTATAAGAATTTATCTAAAAATGAGCTATTAGAGATAATTCAAGAAGCTGGTATTGTAGGTCTTGGCGGTGCATGCTTTCCAACTCATGTAAAGCTAAACCCACCAAAAGAATGTAATATTGATACTATTGTTATCAATGCAGCTGAATGCGAACCTTACTTAACTTGTGACCATCAGTTAATGCTACAATATTCTAATGAGATAGCTGAAGGTTTAGAAATCCTTTCTCAAATGTTTCCTGAAGTAAAAATCTTCTTAGGTATTGAGAACAACAAAAGTGATGCTATAACAATAATGAAAGCGGTTGTAGAACCTATTAAAAATGTTGAAATAGCAGAACTTAAAACTAAATATCCACAGGGTGCAGAAAAACAGTTAATCTATTCTGTTACTAAAAGAGAAGTTCCAACTGGAAAACTACCTGCAGATGCTGGTTGCATAGTTCAAAACGTAGCTACTATTTTTGCTATAAGAGAAGCAGTTATTCTTGGTAAACCACTTACTGAAAGAATAGTTACTGTTACTGGAGGTGCAATAAAAACTCCAAAAAACCTAAGAGTTAAATTTGGTACAAGCTTGAGAGAACTTGTCGATTATTGTGATGGATTTAACGAAGAGCCTGTTAAAGTTCTTAGCGGTGGTCCAATGATGGGAACTGCACTATTTACTTTAGACATTCCTGCAATAAAAGGTACTTCTGGCATACTTTGCTTAACAAAATCAGAAGCTGTGCCTACTATTGAATCAAACTGTATCAGATGTGGGAAATGTGTTAATGCATGTCCAATGTTCTTGCTTCCAAATAAACTTAATGCTCAAGTTGTAAGAGGCGATTATGAAAACTTTGAAAAGTTTGGTGGACTTAACTGCATTGAATGCGGTGCTTGTAGCTATTCTTGCCCTGCTAAGAGAAATTTAACTCAAACTTGCAAAGAGGGTAAAAAAAGAGTTATAGCTAATAAAAAGAAAAAGTAGAGGTGAACATAATGTCTGGAAATTTATATAACGTATCAGTATCGCCACATATCAAATCTAAGGAAACAGTCTCAACTGTAATGAGAGATGTACTAATTGCTTTAGTACCAGCTACTATAGCAGGTATTTATTTCTTTGGGATAGATGCAGCATTAGTTATGCTAACTGCTGTTGCTTCTGCAATGCTTAGCGAATACTTATTTAATAAAATAACTAAAAGACCAAATTCCTTAAAAGATTTAAGTGCAGTTATTACTGGATTACTACTTGCTTTTAACTTGCCACCTACACTTCCTCTTTGGATGGTTGCTGTTGGTAGTGCATTTGCTATTATTGTTGTTAAATGTTTTTTTGGCGGTCTTGGTCAAAATATTATGAACCCTGCCCTAGCTGGAAGAGCATTCTTGCTTGCTGCATATCCAAGTCAGATGACTGAATGGACTATAAATGGTGTAACTAAAGCTACTCCACTTGCTATACTTCGTAATGGTGGTGGATTACTTCCTGATACTCTAGATGCATTCCTTGGTACTAACCTAGCTGGATGTATCGGAGAAGTTTCTGCTTTCGCCCTTCTTCTTGGTGGAGCTTATCTATTATATAGAAAAGTTATAACATGGCACATACCCGCTACGTATATTGGTACAGTTTTTGTAATAACTACAGTTTTAGGTAGAGATGGATTTATGCAAGGAAATGGAATATATGAAATATTCATAGGTGGATTAATGCTTGGTGCTATATTCATGGCTACTGATTATACTACATCTCCTATGACTAGAAAAGGTCAAATCATATTCGGTGTTGGTTGTGGTTTATTAACATCATTAATTCGTTTATACGGTGGTTATGCAGAAGGTGTTTCTTACTCAATCTTAATAATGAACTTATTAGTTCCAATGATTGATAAATGGACGAATCCACGTGTGTTCGGAGGTGCAAAATAATGAAAGAAAATTTAAAATTAGGAGGAATTCTACTTGCAATTACCGCAATTGCTGGTCTAATCCTTGCCTTTGCTTATGATATTACTAGAGCACCAATTGAAGCCAAAGCTAAAGAGGACCAAGCTGCTGCTATGAAAGTTGTCTTAGAGGCAGAAGAATTTTCAGAATTAAAAGATGGTATTGCTGATGAAAACGTAACAGGTATATTTAAAGCTAAAACTAGTGGAAATGATGCAGGTTATGTATTTCAAGTTAACTCATCAGGCTATGGTGGAAAAATTGAATTAATGGTTGGTATCGATGCTGAAGGAGCTGTTTCCGGTATTACAATTTTAAGTCATACTGAAACTCCAGGTCTTGGTTCTAAAGCAAAGGATGATCCTTCTTTTGCAGCACAATTTAAAGGTCTTTCTTCTGAAAAGGAACTTACTGTTGGATCAGATATCCAAGCAATTACTGGTGCAACAATTACTTCTAAAGCAGTAACTAATGGTGTAAACACTGCTATAAATTACTACAATACAAACTTGAAAGGAGCAAAGTAGAATGAAAGAATTAGTTAATAGATTAAAAACAGGTATTATTACCGAAAATCCAGTTTTCATACAAGTACTAGCTATGTGTCCTACTCTTGCTGTTACAAGTAGTGTAAAGAATGCTGCTGGTATGGCTCTAGCTTCTACCTTAGTATTAATTGGATCAAATGCTGTTATATCTTTAATTAGAAAACTTGTTCCTGATAAAATCAGAATACCTGCTTATATAGTAGTTATCGCTACCTTCGTTACTTTAATACAGTTCTTATTACAAGCTTATATTCCTGACTTATATAAGTCTCTTGGAATATTCTTACCTCTTATAGTAGTTAACTGTGTTATCTTAGGTAGAGCTGAAGCATATGCATCAAAAAATAAAGTATTACCTTCAATTTTTGATGCCATTGGTATGGGACTTGGATTTGGACTTGCTATAGTTGTATTAGCAACCTTTAGAGAAGTACTTGGTAATGGAACATTCTACGGGTTACAATTCCTACCAAAATCTTATGTTCCAGCTATGGTTATGACATCTGCTCCTGGAGCTTTCATAACTCTTGGTATACTTTTAGCATGCTTGAATCAATATAAGATTTCAAAAGCTAAAAAATCTGAAACTACAAAATAAGGAAGGTGAAATTTAATGAAAGAATTATTTACTATATTTATAGGAGCCCTTTTAGTTAACAACGTAATATTAGGGCAGTTTCTAGGTATATGTTCCTTCCTTGGAGTTTCTCAAAAGACAGAAACTGCTAAAGGTATGGGTGCAGCTGTTACCTTTGTAATGTTACTAGCTACTCTTATTACCTTCGTGGTAAATAAGTTAATTTTAGTTCCATTTAAAATGGAATATCTATCAACCTTAGCTTTTATCCTGGTTATTGCAGCATTAGTACAATTTGTTGAGATTGTTATTAAGAAAATCCAACCTGGTCTTTATAGATCTCTAGGTATCTTCTTACCTCTTATCACAACTAACTGTGCAGTACTTGGTGTTGCTGTTACAAACATAGATAAACAGTATGGATTAGCTCAATCATTATCTAATACTATTGGAGCAGCTCTTGGATATGTACTAGCTATAGTAATACTTGCAGGTTTAAGAGAGAGAATGGAAGATAATACTGATATGCCAGCTGCTTTTAGAGGGTTACCAATTTCTCTAATAACAGCTGGATTAATGGCTATTGCATTCTATGGATTCAGTGGTTTAGTTTAAAGGAGGGAATTTAAATGGATTTATCAAATTTAGTATATCCAGTAGTCAGCCTAGGTGGTCTTGGATTAGTATTTGGTGCCCTATTAGGATATGCAAACAGTAAATTTAAAGTAGAAGTTGATGAAAGAATCCCTCTAGTAAGAGAATGTTTACCTGGTGCAAACTGTGGTGGATGTGGATTTGCTGGATGTGATGCTTATGCAGAAGCTGTAGTTATGGGTACGGCTGCAATTAACAAATGTAGCCCTGGAGGTGCTGAGGCAGTTGAAAAGATATCTTCAATTCTTGGAGTTGAAGCATCAACAGCTGAACCAATGGTAGCTTTTGTAAGATGCAAAGGAACTTCTGATGTTGCAAGAGAAAAATATAACTATGTAGGAATTTTAGACTGTAACCAAGCTTCCGTAGCCCCTGGTGGTGGTTCTAAAGCTTGTGAATTTGGATGCTTAGGTCTAGGTTCTTGTGTGAAGGCTTGTGAATTTGGTGCACTATCCATAGTTAATGGTGTAGCTTCTATAGATGAAGAAAAATGTGTCGCTTGTGGTGCTTGTATATCTGCTTGTCCAAAAACATTGATTCATCTTGTCCCTAAAAAATCTAAGGTTAGAATAGATTGTAATAACAAAAATAAAGGTAAAGAAGTTATGGATGTTTGTGATGTAGGCTGTATCGGTTGTGGTATTTGTATGAAAAACTGCCCTAAAGATGCTATCGAGATAGTAAATAATATTCCAGTATTTGATTACACAAAATGTGTTAGCTGTGGAATATGTGCAAATAAATGTCCAAAGAACTCCATATTAAACCTTAGAAAACCTGCATTAAAAAAAGAAGCAGTACCATCTCCTGCTAAGGCAGGTAGTGAAGCTACTTCTTCTAAAATTAACAATGCTACAGTATAAATAAATTTAATTTTATGTTATAATATAGAAGGCTTTTTAGCCTTCTATATTTATTTGGAGGTGATTTCGTGCAAGAAGAAGGTATTATAAAGAAAATTAATGGAGATATAGCTACTGTTGCTTTTGTAAAAAAAGGTGGTTGTGGTGGTGGATGTTCCTCTTGTAAATCTGGATGTCCTAAAGATACTATATTGGTAGAATTGAAAAATACAGAACACGCTACTGTTGGTGAAAGAGTTTTAGTATCAATGGATAATAAGGTTTTTAGCAACATGACATTTTGGGCCTATGCCTTCCCTACCATTATTACAGTAATTACTCTTATAATATGTCTATACATATTTAATAAGCTTAATTTAGCTAATTCTGAAGTATATTCAGTGCTACTGGCTTTAGTAGCCATGGTAATTTCTTATGTACTTAGTTCTAAACTAAATAAAAAACAAGATAAGTATTCTTTTAAGATGATTAAAAAGTTAAATTAAACTTTTTAAAATGTGATGAAAGTTATATTAATAAAGATATATTTTACTATATAAAGTTAATAATATTCACATATAGATCATACAAAGTCAATTATAACCATTAGGAGGTATAAAAATGAATATAGCATCAATGATTGATCATACTATTTTAAAAGCTGAAACAACCAAGGATCAGGTTATAAAAATTTGCAAAGAAGCAAAGGACTATAAATTCAAGTCAGTATGTGTAAACTCTTGTTATACTGAGTTGGTAGCAAAGGAACTAAAAGATTCTGGAGTACTTGTGTGCACAGTGGTAGGTTTTCCACTAGGAGCTATGGATACTAAATCTAAGGCTTTTGAAACAGCTAGAGCTATCGAACTTGGAGCAAATGAAATAGACATGGTTATCAACGTAGGAGCTTTAAAGGATAAGGATTACAACTTTGTGAGAAATGATATAAAAGAAATTGTTGATACAGCTAAAGGAAAGGCTATAGTTAAAGTTATTTTAGAAACTTGCCTATTAACTGAAGAAGAAAAAGTTAAGGCTTGTGAATTATCACAAGAAGCAGGTGCAGACTTTGTAAAAACTTCAACTGGATTTAGTACAGGTGGAGCAACTCCTGAAGATATTACTCTAATGAGAAAGGTTGTTGGACCTAATATGGGAGTAAAAGCTTCTGGTGGTGTTCGTACTACTGAAGACGCTATGAAGGTTATAAATGCTGGTGCAAATAGGCTTGGTGCCAGTGCATCTATAGCAATTGTAAATAATTTATGTAATTCAGATTCTGACTATTAGAATTTATTTTCATTTTACAAATTAATTAAAATAAATTTTATAAAAATAAATAGATAAACNNGTTTATCTATTTATTTTTATACTTTTTTCTTAAGTTCTTGTTAACAACATTAAATTTGTTAAAGCTTTGTCGTATATATTAAAATTAGTCACATTATTCTTTATATTAATGTTTACTTATGCAATGGCAAGTGCCTTTATGTCAACAGGAGTTGATGCTTCTATCGTTAATGTAGCTCAATCTCTTGGGCTGAATGCAAGAACTATTTCTAACTGGATTCATACAGTTGCTAACGAAACTTCTCGGGGAACTATCTCAGCATGTGCACCTATCTTCTTATAGCTTAACCATATAGTTGGAGGAGATATCTTTCTTAGTTAGTGGGCTTATTTTGGCTCCTTTGGTGGTGTAATGTCTAAAATAGATACTTTTGCCCTATTACCGGCTCTTGCTTTTAAAATTTCTGAAAACGTAAAATAATTAATGTTCTGGGATGGCGTTTTATGTATAGGCGGTATGCTTCTCCTTCCGATGAAACGGCTCAAATAGTAGCTGTAGGATCAATACTACTACTTACCTTACTGATTGGACAGATTTATTCTTAAATTTGGTCTACCAACAGAATCTGATGTTAGATTAATATATATATATATATTATTAATAAGGATGTATTTCTATAAAATAAGTAAATAATTTTTAAAACATGCTATTGATATTATAAAATGTTAATAGCATGTTTTTTATAATATATGTTATTTTTTTAACATATCACTCGAAATATTCTATACTATTTTAAGTTATAAATACCAAAATGTAAATTTTATTTATAATTTTATTTATATACTAAATTTTTCGAAATTAATTTTAGTAAACATTTACATGGGATATATGCAAATATTTTTATCTTCAATGCAATTTCTACCTATTTCTACTTTTAAATTTATCGTTTTCATTAATTAACTCAATATTTTTAATTTTTTTATAAAAAATTCTAAAATTTATGTATTTTTTCTGGAAAACACTTGATATTTTTCTGAAAAGGTTTTAAACTAGTAATGTGAAAATAATGGTTAAAAAAATAACTATATTTTCATTTTAATTTATTTATAGGGGGATCATAAATGAAATTTTTAAAAGGATTTTTAAAGTTTGTACCAATCTTTGTATTGGCAGGTCTAATGATGCTTAAGGTTAATGTACTTACGGCAGCACCTATAGCAACAATAGTTGCTTGCCTTGTAGCCAACATCACAGAAAAAATTAAACTGAATGAACTTATCGATGCTTCCATCGATAATGTAAAGGAGCTTATTTTAGTATTCTTTATACTAATGTTTGCCTACGCAATGGCAAATGCATTTATGTCAACTGGAGTTGGTGCTTCTATAGTTAACATAGCATTATCTCTTGGAGTAAATGCAAGAAGTGTTGCTGTATGTGGCTTCTTAGTAACTGGTATACTTTCCGTTGCTACTGGTACCTCTTGGGGAACCTTTGCTGCATGTGCTCCTATCTTCTTATGGCTTAACCACATATTAGGAGGAAATATTCTTCTTACTACAGCTTCAATAGCTGGTGGTGCTTGCTTTGGAGACAATATTGGTCTTATTTCCGATACTACAGTTGTAAGTTCTGGTATTCAAAAGGTTGAGATACTTGAAAGAGTAAAAGCTCAAGTTGTTTGGTCTGTCCTTTGTCTTGTTGTGTCTGCAATTATTATTTATGGTATGAGTGTAGTACTGAAACTGCCTACAGAAGCTGCTAATACTGCACTAGCAATTGAGTCTATTCCAGCAGAGGCATGGTCTGCTATTGAAGCTCAAAAGCCTGCAGCTGTTGAACTTTTAAATCAAGTTAAAAATGGAGTACCTGTCTATATGGTAATTCCGCTATTACTTGTTATAGGTGTCGCTGTTACGGGTGTACCTACTCTACTTTGTTTGTTCCTAGGAATTATTTCTTCTTATATCCTTGGTTCCTTTGCAGGAACAGTAGAAAGCCTACCAGTTTTCTTAGGATTAGTTCAAAGTGGATTTAGCGAGGCTGGTTCTTGGGTTATAGTAATGATGATGTGGGTTGGTGCCTTTGGTGGTATCATGGCTAAAATGGATGCCTTTGCTCCACTATCAGCTCTTGTTTTAAAAATATCTAAAAATGTAAAACAGTTAATGTTCTGGAATGGTGTTTTAAGTATAGGTGGTAATGCTGCCCTTTCTGATGAAATGGCTCAAATAGTAACTATTGGACCTATTATTAAAGAATTAGTTGATAAAAATGTTGAAGGAAGTGAAGAAGATCTTTATAAACTTCGTCTTAGAAATGCTACCTTCTCAAGTTCATTAGGTGTTTTTGGATCTCAATTAATTCCTTGGCATGTATACATAGGATTCTATGTAGGAATACTTTCTTCAGTATATCCATTACATACATTTATAGCTACAGATATTATTAAATATAATGTCATGGCTTTTGTAACCGTAATTTCATTACTTCTTCTTACTATTACTGGATTGGATAGATTCATTCCTAATTTTGGTTTACCAAGGGAACCTAAAGTTAAGCTTAAGAATCAAACCTCTGATGTCAATTCTGATAAAGAAATTTGTGCATAATAAATAAAAAAAATCTCACAATAGTTAATAATTATTGTGAGATTTTTTTATATGATAATTATACAAATTAAAAGCAATTCCATAAAATTCATATTTACTTACTAATAATAACCATAAAACCCTTTACACATAATAACAATTATTCTTTTATAATACATATATTAGCAAATACTCCTAAACTTCTACATTAAATTATTTAATTTATGTGTTTTTTCTGAAAAATACTTGATATTTTTTAGAAAACGTTTTAAACTAATTTTATAGTAAAACTAGTTAAATAAATAACTAATTTTTCTAGTAAATTTTTTATAGGGGGATATAAAAATGAAATTTTTAAAAGCAACCTTTAAGTTTGTACCAATATTTGTATTGGCAGGACTTATGATGATGAAGGTAGACGTGCTGACAGCTGCTCCAATAGCAACTATATTTGCATGTATTGTAGCCTACATCACAGAAAAAGTTAAATTCAACGATCTTATCGATGCAGCAATCGATAATGTAAAGGAACTTATTTTAGTATTTTTTATACTAATGTTTGCCTATGCAATGGCAAATTCTTTCATGTCAACAGGAGTTGGTGCTTCTATAGTTAATATGGCTCTATCTCTTGGACTAAATGCAAGAACCGTTGCTGTATGTGGCTTCTTAGTAACTGCTATTCTTTCAGTTGCAACTGGAACTTCTTGGGGAACATTTGCTGCATGTGCTCCTATTTTCTTATGGCTTAACCATATAGTTGGAGGAAATATTCTTCTTACTACAGCTTCAATAGCTGGTGGTGCTTGTTTCGGTGATAACATTGGTCTTATTTCTGATACAACAGTTGTAAGTTCTGGTATTCAAAAAGTTGAGGTTATTGATAGAATTAGAACTCAAGGAGTTTGGTCAGTAACATGTCTTGTTATAACTGCAATCATTATATTTGTTGTTAGTTTAGCTCTGAAACTACCTACAGATGTAGCTAATGCAAAATTAGCCATTGATGCTATTCCAGCAGAAGCATGGTCTGCTATCGAGGCTAAAAAACCAGCAGCTGTTGAACTTTTAAATCAAGTTAAACATGGAGTTCCTTTCTATATGGTAATTCCTCTTATACTCGTTATAGCCGCAGCTATTATGGGAGTACCTACTCTACTATGTTTATTCTTAGGAATCGCTTCTTCATTTATTTTCGGTTCTTTTGCTGGAACTGTAGAAAGCTTATCTTCTTTCCTAGGTTTAGTTGAAAGTGGATTTGGTGAGGCTGGTTCTTGGGTTATAGTAATGATGATGTGGGTTGGTGCCTTTGGTGGAATCATGGCTAAAATGGATGCTTTTGCTCCGATATCAGCTCTTGTCATGAAAATATCTGGAAGTGTAAGACAGTTAATGTTCTGGAATGGTGTTTTATGTATAGGTGGTAATGCTGCTCTAGCTGATGAAATGGCTCAGATAGTAACTATTGGACCTATTATTAAAGAATTAGTTGATAAAAATGTTGAAGGAAGTCCAGAGGATATGTATAAACTATATCTTAGAAATGCAACCTTCGGTGATGCTCTTGGCGTATTTGGATCTCAATTAATTCCTTGGCACGTATATATAGGATTCTATGTAGGAATTGCTTCTTCAGTATATCCGTTACACAAATTTGCAGCTTTGGATATAATTAAATTTAACTTTATGGCATTCGTAGCTGTAATTTCAATCCTATTACTTACTCTAACTGGATGGGATAGATTTATTCCTAAGTTCGGTTTACCAAGTGAACCAGCTGTTAGACTAAAAAAGGGAAATAGCAATTTAAATGCTGATAAAAATACAGCGATATAAATAAATAAAAAGATAACCTTTAAATTAAAATGTACCCTAAGTCAA
>NZ_DLNT01000030.1:0-5112 GCF_002477055.1 Clostridium sp. UBA7503 | reverse complement strand
TAAATTTACAATGAACTGATTTTTTTATTTATCTAGAATATTTTATGAAATACTACACAAGCTAATTTAAATACCATGAGAGGAGAATTTTATATGGAAAAAAGAAAGCAGACAAGAAAAGGAAATAAAAATATTTTTCTCATTATTATTGCTTTAATAGTTGTTTTTATTGTAGTGTATTTTCTATTTTATTACGGATATATGAAGCGTACCGTAGGTAGTTATGTAAATAAAATTTATCCTCAAGTTTTTGTAGAAGGAATTGAAGTGGGAGGTAAAACTAAGGAAGAATCCATAAAGCTTTTAAATGAAAAAAATAAAGAACTTATCAAAAACGATATTAAGGTAAAGGTAAAAGATAAAGAATATAAGATTGATTATGAAAGCTTAAATATAAAAAGCAACTTGCAGGAAACGCTTATGGAAGCTTTAGATTATGGAAAGGATTTATCTATAAGAGAAGGTTATAAGTTAATAAAAAATCCTAAAAAAGTAGATTTTGATATTGAGTATAGCTATAATATAAATTCTGTAGATTCCTTGTTGGATGAAATTGAAAAAACCCTCAGCAAGAAAGTTAAAAATGCAACTATCGTCAAGGAAGATGGAAAATTAAAAGTAAGTGAAAGTTCTTCAAAAGAAGAAATAAATAGAAAAGATTTTATTTCTCAGGTTGAAGAAGTTGTAAAAAGTAATACTGAGAATAATAAAGGTGATGTTACTCTGAAATTACCTATTAGTATTAAAAAGCCAGAAATAAATACTGAAGACTTGAAAAGGATTAATACAATAATATCTAGCTTTAGTACAAATTTTGTAGATGATGTTAGAGCTACTAACATTAAAGTAGCAACTGAAGCAGCAAGTGGTATAGTTTTAATGCCGGAGGAAGAATATAGTTTTAATAAACTAGTAGGTGAAAGTACTAAAGAAAAAGGATATGTAAAAGCAACTGTTATAAAAGATAATAAGCTTCAACCTGAATTAGGTGGAGGTATTTGTCAGGTATCTACAACTCTTCATAATGGAATAATAAGAGCAGGAATTGTGCCTACAGAGAGAACGCATCATTCTATACCAATAGGGTATGTTGATAAAGGAATGGATGCCACTATTTATTATAATATTGTAGATTATAAGTTTAAAAACACTTTACCATATCCCATTTATATAGATGGTATAGTAGAAAATAATAAATTAATATTTAATATATATTCATATAAAGAATTAGAAAATATAAAGTATGAAGTTATTAGTGAAGTCTATAAAGAAATGCCTGAAAAAATAGAATACAAAAAGGACATAACCTTGGATGAGGGGGAAGAAATAGTTGAAAATCCAGGTAGTAAAGGTTATAAGGTAAAGGTTTATAGAAAAACCTTAGAAAATAAGAAGGTAGTAAAAGAAGAGGTAATATATGATGATATATATGAACCTGTAAATAAAATCATCAGAAGAAATGGATAGAGGTATATGGAATGAATTGTATATATAATGCTTGTGTTTAAATTTTACAATAGAAAATTATTATGTAATGAAATCGTAATAATAATATAAATGAAAATATGATTAACATATGATATAATTTATATGTTAAATCAATTTTTTAAGTGTAAAATGAAAGGAATGTTACTATGGATATGAATCTAGAGAAGGGTGAGAATGGATCAAAGCTTTCACTAACCCCAGGGAATAAAAAATCTAATAGAAAAGCTAAGATCATAGCAATTTCTTCCGTAATAACTATAGTTCTTTTAGTATTTATAGGTACAACAACATACATCCATACTACTGTATCAAAATATGAGAATTTAATTATGCCAGGTGTGCAGGTTGAAGGAATAGATGTGAGTGGTAAAGCCAAGGACAAAGTTGTGCAAGAACTAAATAGTAAATATAACGACGAAATTGGGAACAGAAGTATTAAAATTAAAGCTGGAGATAAGGAGTATTCTATTAACTATGCTGACTTACATGTAGAGTTTAATATAGATGAAACTGTAAATGAAGCTTTTAACCATAATAGAGATCTTGGGTATTTAGATAAGTTTAAAGCAATAAAGAGTTCTGAAAAAAAAGACTTTCCAATAACATTTACCTATAATAACGAAATTATAAATACTGTTGCTAAAAAAATGGAAAGTGAAATTAATGTTGCTAAAAAAGATGCTACTATAACAAAAGCAGGTTCAGGATTTAACATTACGGAAGAAGTAGTTGGCAAGTCTTTAGATGTACAAGCATTAGTTAAGGATATAAATGCTAAGGTATTAGAAAGTAAAGCAGGAAACATAGAAGTAACTGCAACTATAAAAAAAGAGGTGCCTACTAAGACAAAAGAAAAATTATCAACTATTGACACTAGAATCGGAACCAAAACTACTAACTTTGGAAGTTCAGATTGGAGCAGAAGTACCAATATATCACTAGGAGCTAAAACTGTAAATGGTATAGTACTAATGCCAGGAGAAAGTTTTAGTTTTAATACTACAGTGGGTGACACTACAGCAGATAAAGGGTATCAACCAGGAGGCGTTTATGTTGGAAATAAGGTGGAGATTGGATATGGAGGTGGCATTTGTCAAGTATCTTCAACACTTCACAATGCAGTGTTAGACTCAGGAATTCTTCCAGATCAAAGGTTAAATCATAACATGTCAGTAGGATATGTTCCATTAGGACTTGATGCAACTATTGCTTATGGAGGAATAGATTATGTATTTACAAATCCATACAAATATCCAATATACATTGAAGGATATACTGGTGGTGGAAATGTAACCTTTAATATATATTCTAACTCTGCAGCTAAAGGTGGAAAAACTTATAGCTTTAGCTCAGAAACCTATGAGACCATTCCTGTAACAGTAAAATATGAGGATGATCCAACTTTACCTATAGGAACAGAAAAGGTTACCCAGAATGGATCTCAGGGATATAAGGTTAAGGCATACAGAACTACTTATGAAAATGGTAATGTAGTTTCAACAGAGCTTATGAATACTGATACTTATGTACCACTACCTAAAATAATAAAAAGAGGTACTAAAAAAGTAGAACAAGCGCCTGCTACAAAACCAGTAGAAAAACCAGCAGAAAAACCAGCGGATAAGCCGGCAGAAAAGCCAGCAGAAAAACCTGCAGGTAACTAAAATTATAATAAAGAAATGGAAGAAAAAATAAAGATATTTATTCTTAAATAATCAATACCCTATAGATAGACAAGATATTCGTCTATACTGTAGGGTATTTTATCATAGTAATTATTTAACTGAACTTAAATAATTGAATATAATATAATGTTAATAAAAGTATATTGTGTATAATAGCATAAGAAAAAATTTCATGACCTATTATATTAATAGGAAATATTATATATGTAAATAATATTAATTATAAATATTAATTATATAGGTATGATAAGAAGGGAGAAAATTAGATGAATTATTTTGAAAAATTTACAAAGCATCTTTTAGAAGATGAGAAGCCATCCATATATTTTAATAACTTAGTAGAAAATAATGGTTATCCAGATATATATCCCTATAACATGATTTTAAAGTTAAAAGATGTGGAGCAAAATCCTAAACATCACCCAGAAGGTAATGTTTGGATTCACACTATGATGGTTATAGACGAAGCTGCTAAAAGAAGGGATAGAAGCAAAGAACCAAAGGGATTTATGTGGGCAGCATTTTTACATGATATAGGTAAGTTAACTACTACAAAGTTAAGAAGAGGCTACCTCACTGCCTATGACCATGATAAAGTTGGAGCAAGAATAGCAGAAGAATTTTTAACCCATTTAAAACTTCATGAAGATAAAGGATTTTATGACTATGTAATAAATCTAGTTAGACTTCATATGCAGATTCTTTTTGTAGTAAAAAATAATGAGTTTGCAGATCTTAATAGAGTCGTTAAAAGTGGGTACATTGAGGATATAGGACTTCTTGGAATATGTGATAGATTAGGGCGAGGGCCAAAGACGGAAGATGAAGTAAGAAAAGAAGAGAGAAATATTGAAATTTTCTTAGAAAGATGCCAAAATTATATTGATAAGAGAAAAAGAATGGCAGAGACATATAATTTGCCTGAGAAATAAGAAAGCTTAGGAAGGTAAGTATTTAATGAAGAAGAAGATATTGAATATACTTAGAAAAGGTAAGGATGAATATATTTCAGGGGAAAGACTTAGTGAAGAATTAGGAATTACTAGGGCTGGAATATGGAAGCATATAAAAAGCTTAAAGGAAGCAGGATACATTATAGAATCAATTTCCAATAGAGGATATAAACTGGTAAGTACTCCGGATATTATAGATGGTGAAGAGATTTTACCTCTTCTTACAACTAAATATATAGGGAGAAACTTCATTCATTTTCATGAAGTAGACTCTACTAATGTTCAGTGCAGAAGAGAGTGTAGTACTAATCCTATAGAAGGAATGGTAGTTGCTGCAGAGGAACAAACTAGTGGGAAGGGAAGACTGGGTAGAAGTTGGATTTCTCCTAAAGGAACAGGAATATGGATGTCCATAGTATTAAAACCAAATATATCTCCTATGGTAGCACCTAGAACTACTTTAATTGGTGCAGCAGCAGTTTATACTGCCCTAAAGGATATGGGCATTTCGGTAGGAATAAAGTGGCCTAACGATATAGTCATTAATGGCAAGAAGATATGTGGCATATTAACTGAAATGAATGCAGAAATAGAAAGGGTAAATTATGTAATCATGGGAATTGGCATAAATGTTAATATGGAATTATTTCCAGATGAGCTAAAGGAAAAAGCCACCTCACTAAAAAATGAAATAGGAAATGAAGTCGANNACTTGTAGCTAATATATTAAATAATCTGGAAGTGTTTTACGAAGACTTTAAAGATATAGGAGATATAAGTAAAGTTATAGAAATTTGTAGAGAAGGCTCATTACTTATAAATAAAGAGGTAAGAATAATTAATGGAAATAATGAAGTCATATGTACGGTAATAGATATTGATGATGAAGGAGAATTAATAGTAAAACATAAAGATGGCACTATTAATAGAGTAATATCAGGAGAAGTATCTGTAAGAGGAATCTATGGATATATTTAAATTTAAAA